>JANPHJ010000346.1:0-11491 GCA_031424395.1 Chthoniobacter sp. | reverse complement strand
CAGCCCCGTCATCCAGGATCCCGATCTCATCACCCGGCAGGCGGCCTTCGTGAAGCTGGCCGAGTTCCCGACCATTCCCGCGATCGAAACGGTCGTCGCCCAGCTCCAGCGGACCCCGGTGAACACGAGCGACGCATTTTTAAACGACTCGCTCACCCTCCTCGGTCGCATCCACAAGGTATCCGGCGTGGGCCAGGACGAGGTGAAGATCGCGGCGGGCGACGCCAAGCGCGGCGAGGACCTGTTCTTCAACAGCCCCACAGCCGCCTGCGCCGCCTGCCACGCCGTCAGCGGCAAGGGCGGCAACGTCGGCCCTATCCTGGACGGCATCGCCGTCCGGGCCGACAAGGCCTACATCCTCGAAAGCCTCGTGGACCCGAACGCCAAAAAGGCCAAGGGATTCGAGGAGCTGGAAATCTCGCCCATGCCTCCCCTCGGCCTCCTCCTGAAGGAGCAGGAAGTCGCAGACATCCTGGCGTATCTCTCCACCCTCACCACCCCTCCCAAGGACGGCGTGACCGTTCCGGTGAAATAGGCCAACGCATCTGAATGATCATGAAAAAACGATTCTGCTCCACCATGGGCTTGCTTGCGCTGTTGGGTCTGTCCATCTCGAACGCCGCCGCGGCCGACACCTCCAGCCTCGACCCGGCGGGCTACATCCGGGACTGGGTCATGCTCGCCCCGATTGCACTCCCCGAAGGCGGTGCTTTGGCCGATCTGCTCCTGAAGGATCAGGTCAAGAACGAGGCCACGCTGAAACCCAAAGAAGGCGACACGATCAAGATCAACAACAAGGAACTGGTCTGGAAGAACGTGACCACGGCGACCAACTTCTTCGACTTCAACGCCATTTTGAAGTCCCTGAACGACCAGTCGGCCGGCTACATGGTCACCTATCTTGAGTGCGAACAGGACATCCCCGAAGTGACGATGGCGGTAGGCAGTAATGACCAGGCGCGCATCTACTTCAATGGCGTGGACATCTACGCGTTCACCGATGCTCGCATCCTGGAACTCGACGGTGACAAGGGAAGGGTCACCCTGAAAAAGGGCGTCAACGTCATCGTGTTCAAAGTGTTCAACATGCAGAACAGTTGGCAGGGAGCCATGCGTTTAACGGACAAGTCGGGCGCTCCGCTGAAGGGCGTGAAGGTCAAGCTGACGCCCTAAGATCATGCTGCGCTATCTACTCACGGCAGGTCTGTTTGCCTTCGCCGCTCTCGATGCGTCGGCAGACGAGAACCCCGCCACGTTAAAGGATGCCTTCAAAGAGCATTTCAAAATCGGCACCGCCATCAGCCGCTCCATCACTTCGAGGCGTGGCTTTCGGCGCACGTCGGAGCAAGTCGCTGCGGATGTCGCCTTGGTGAAAGCACAGTTCAACCAAGTGGTCGCCGAGAATGAAATGAAGTGGGGATCGCTCCACCCGCGAGCGGGGAAAGATGGCTACGATTTCACGGCGGCGGACGCTTTTGCCGAGTTTGGCAAGGCCCACGAAATGGAACTCGCGGGGCACACGCTGGTGTGGCACAGCCAGACACCGAGCTGGGTTTTTGAAGGCACTCATCTGCCTCCGGGCGTGACGGCCACTCCGCCGCCCGATACTGCCCCGAGCCGGGGGCCGGGCGATTTTGGAGGCGGACGGGGCTTCAATCTCGATGGCCCACGCGCGTCTCGCGAGGAACTGCTGGAGCGGATGCGCGAGCACATCCACGCCGTCGTCGGACGTTACAAAGGCAAAATCAAAGTCTGGGACGTGGTGAATGAGGCCATCGCAGACGGCGGGCCGGACATCCTGCGAAAGTCCCCGTGGTCCGTCATCATCGGCCCGGACTTTATCGAGAAGGCCTTTGAATACGCCCACGAGGCAGACCCCGACGCCATTCTCCGCTACAACGACTACGGCTTGGAAAATCCCGACAAGCGCGAAAAGCTCATCAAGCTGATTGCGTCGCTGCTGGAGAAAAAAGTGCCCGTCATGGCCATCGGGACGCAAGCCCACCTAAATGTCTCCATCAACTTCGAGAAGATGGACCAGTGCCTCACCGAGATCGCCGCGCTGGGTCTCCCAATCCACGTCACGGAGCTGGACATCAACAGCGCCGCCGGTGGCCAGCGCAGCACCGGAGCCGACATC
Organism: Chthoniobacter sp.; assembly: GCA_031424395.1. Lineage (GTDB taxonomy): Bacteria > Verrucomicrobiota > Verrucomicrobiia > Chthoniobacterales > Chthoniobacteraceae > Chthoniobacter. Next base: position 9,351 of record JANPHJ010000346.1, on the reverse strand, counting down.
GCGGGCAATGCCGCAGCCACGCAGGGCGGACTCGTGGAGGAAGCCAACAAGCGCCTCACCGATGCCTACACGGGCATCTTCCGCGCATTCATCAAACACCGCGACGCCGTGAAACTCGTCACCTTCTGGGGGCCAAACGATGGCAACTCCTGGCGCGCACAAGGCAAGCCGCTCCTCTTCGATACGGATGGCAAATCCAAGCCTGCCTTCGACGCCGTGATCAAGCTGGCGAAAGACGCGCCCGCGAAAGCGCCTTAGCCATGAAGCGTAAATTTTTGACGGTCAGCAATCGGAAGCATTGGGAGTTGATGCGATCTCTGCTGGTCGGTTGCCTGCTGTCTTCCACTTGTCTCGCGCAGGATGCGTCCCGCTTTGAAAAGGAAGTGCTGGCCACGGGGTTGAGCGATCCGTTGCAACTGGACATCGCCAAGGATGGGCGGGTGTTTTTCATCGAGCGGAAGGGCGCGGTGAAAATGTGGGAGCCCACGTCGCGGCGCACGGTGATGATCGGGAATTTCCCCGCTGCGACAAATGGCGACGCCGGGGCGCTCGGGCTGACGCTGGCGCGGGATTTTGAGAAGAGCGGTCAGCTTTACACGATCCGCGTGCCCGCGCAGGGGGCGGCGCGGCTGCTGCTCGCGCGGTTCACGCTCGCTGGAGAAAAGCTGACGGACGAACGCACGGTGTTGGAGATTCCGCTCGGCAAAGGCCGCGAACAATCGCACTGCGGTGCCGGGCTGGCGTGGGATGCGCAGGGCAATCTGATCATCGGCGTAGGCGACAATATGCCGCCGCAGGACGTGCCAGCGATTCACGCGGAGGACGCTGGACGCGATGCGCGGGGCACCGCGGGAAATTCCCAGGAATTGCGCGGGAAGATTCTGCGCATCACGCCCAAGCCGGACGGCAGCTATGGCATCCCTGCGGGCAATCTTTTCACGGACGCCGCGCAGGGGCGCGCGGAGGTGTTTGCCTTTGGCGTCAGGAATCCGTTTCGCGTGACGTGCGATCCGCAGACGGGCTTCATCATCTGGGGAGACGTGGGCGGCAATGTGCGCACGGAGCTGGAGCTGGGCTCGGAGGGCTTCGATGAGCTGAACGTGACGCGCGAACCGGGTTTCTTTGGCTGGCCGTTTGTGGCCGGTCCCAACATTCCGTGGCGTCCGTTCGATCCCAAGACGCTCAAGCCGACCGGCGAGTATTTCGATCCGGCGAAGATCATGAATGAAAGCCGGAGCAACACGGGGCTGAAGGAGCTACCGCCCGCTCGTCCCGCCGCACTTTACTACGGCAATCTCGCCTCGCAGGAGTGGCCGTTTGTGGGTAGCGGCGGGCGGAGCATCACCGGCGGCGTGGTTTATCAGAAGCCGGAAACTGCCGGGGAATCGCGACTGCCGGATGAGTGGGAAGGCGTCTATATTTTCGGCGAATGGATGCGCAACTGGGTGGCGGCGGCGCGTTTCGACGACGCGGGGAAGTTGGTGAAGGCGGAGCGCGTGCTCGAAGGGCTGACCTTCAAGCGGGTCGCCGATTTCAAGATCGGTCCGGACGGCGCCCTCTACCTCGCGGAGGAAGGCGACCGGTGGACGGGCAATACCGAAAGCCAGATCACGCGCGTGACTTATCGCCGTGGCAATCGCCCGCCGCAGGCTCTCTTCACCACGAACCGCACGGCGGGCAGGCTGCCGCTGGAGGTGGCATTCGACGCGGCGGACTCGCGCGATGCGGACGGCGGGGAGCTGAAGTTCGCATGGGATTTTGGTGACGGGAAAAAGGCCGACGGAGCGAAAGCCGCGCACGCTTTCACGACCGCTGGCATGTGGCCCGTGACGCTCACGGTCACGGATGCGCAAGGTGCTAACACGACCGCGATGACAAATATCGCCGCCGGCAATGAAGCGCCGCAGGTGAAGTTTTCCACTCCGCTGGACGGCGGATTCATCGACGCAAAGGAAATCGCCTGGAGCGTGAGCGCCACAGACGCCGAGGACGGTGCGGTGCCAGCGGAGCGCCTGCTGATCCAACTCGAGAAGCGAGATCGCGCGGCGACCGATGCGGTGCATCCCGGCCTCGCGCTGATGAAACGCACCACCTGTTTCGCCTGCCACAATGCTACGGAACAAAGCGCCGGTCCGCCTTACGCCACCATCGCCGCGAAATACGCGACGGATTCCGACGCGCGGGAAAAGCTCAGGGCCAAGGTCATCACCGGCGGCGCTGGAGTGTGGGGCACGCTGCCTATGCCGCCGCATCCGCAGCACACCGCCGCGGAGGCGGCGCTGATGGTCGATTGGGTGCTCTCGCTGGCCCAGCGCCAGATCACCACGCTACCCTCTGCCGCCGAGGGCAAAGCCGCGGTGCCCGAAGTCCGTGGCGGTTTTGGCCGCGCCGACAATGTGGTGATGCTCCTGACCGCGAGCACGACGGATAAGGGCGCGGGCGTTCTGCCGCCGTTGCGGGGCGCTGCCGAAGTCATGCTGCGCAGCCGCCGCCAGCGCGCCGCATGTTTCGACCAAAGCGAAAAAGCCGCCGTCCAGGACAACCTCGACCAAGGCGGACTCGTCGCGCGCATCCAACCCGGCGGCTGGATTGCATTCGACCGCATCCGCGTGCAGGACTTCACGCGGGTCAAACTCGGCGGCTGGCCGCAGGGCGACGCCCCACTCAAGGTCCGCATTTTCGCAGGCGAACAGGAACTGGCGCAGCAGGATCTTCCCCCTGGCCCCGCCGCCAGCCGGCAGCCAATGGACTTCATCTTCCCCATGCCGCCAGCCAGCACTGACGCCGCCCCACAGCAGGTCCGGGTGCAGCTCGACGCTCCCGCGGGAAGCGTGCTGGACGTGATGTGGATGGAGTTCCTGCGCCCGTAGGTGCATCTGCGGCGAGGGCCGCGAGCGTGATGGATGAAAGTTTAAATCGCGCCGCCTCTTCATGCGCATCGTCGCCACTTGGCCTGTTCGTCGCGCGGCACTGTCGCGCCGCCCAATTATCATGAAAATGAAAACCGGCACTCCGAAGGAATTTGCGACGCCTTTGGCCGGGCTTCCTTGCGTGCCTCGATCGCCTGTTGACGGGCATGGACTCGGAAGCGTCGGCGGCCTCCTTTCCCACCACCTCATAGCTTGGTGGAGCCTAGGGGGTTCGAACCCCTGACCTCCGCAATGCCATTGCGGCGCTCTACCAACTGAGCTAAGACCCCGTGCGCTTTTTGCGAGCGCCGAAAGTGCGTGGGGCAGGCAGGCTTTGCAAGCGGTTTTTGCGCGTGCATCGGGACGGGCGCGGGGCTTTGAATGCGGGCCATGAATGGCGTCGCCCTTATCACCGGTTCCTCGCGGGGCATTGGCCGCGGCATCGCCCTAGCGCTGGCCCGCGCGGGGCGGCACGACGTGGTAATCAACTACGCCGGGAACGAAGCGGCGGCGCGGGAATGTGTGGCGCTGTGCGTGGCGGCGGGTGGGCGCGCGGAGATGGTGCAAGGCGATGTGGCGGTGGCGGCGGACCGGGCACGGCTACTCGCTTTCACGATGGAAAAAATGGGGCGGCTGGATGTGCTGGTGAACAACGCGGGCGTCGCGCCGACGGTGCGGGCGGACATCCTCGACGCGGGCGAGGAGTCGTTTGACCGCCTGATCGCGATCAATCTCAAGGGGCCGTACTTTCTCACGCAGGCGGCGGCGAAGCTGATGCGGAACTGCGCGCCGCATGCCGGGCTGCCGCGGGCGGTGGTGAATGTGACGAGCATCTCGGCGTTCACGGCGAGCGTGAACCGCGGGGACTACTGCATCGCCAAGGCGGGGCTGGCGATGATGACGAAGCTCTACGCGGTGCGGCTGGCGGAGTACGGCATCGGCGTTTTCGAGGTGCAGCCGGGCGTGATCGAGACGGACATGACCGGGCCGGTGAAGGCGAAATACGACGCGCTCTTTGCCGCCGGGCTCGCGCCGCTGAACCGCTGGGGCACGCCGGAGGACATCGGGCAGTGCGTGGCCGCGGTGGCACTCGGGCATTTCCCCTACTCGACGGGACAGGTTTTCAATGTCGATGGTGGCTTTCACTTGCGGACGATTTGACCCGCTGTTTTTTCCGCCATGATCCAAATCCAAACCACGCTCCGGCCCGAAGAACTGCTGCCGAAGATCGAGCGGCTGTGGGAACTTTCCGCGCCGAAGATCCTCGCCCTCGACGCCGCGGAGGTGCCGGGCGCGGCCACGGCGGTCTTCACCGTGGCGGGAAAATACACGGCGCGCGGGTGGACGGAATGGACGCAGGGCTTCGTCTATGGCTCGGCGATTTTGCAGTACGACGCGCAGTGGGATGAGAGCTTCCTCGCGATCGGGCGCGAGCGGACCATCGGACGCATGGCCCACCACATCACGCACACCGGCGTGCATGACCACGGCTTCAACAACGTCTCGACCTACGGCAACCTCCGCCGGCTTATGCTGGAGGGGCGCATCCCGCACGATGAGCGCGAGCTGCAGCTCTACGAACTCGCGGTGAAATGCTCGGGCGCGGTGCAGGCCGCGCGCTGGACGCACGCGGCGAATGGCGAGGGCTTCATCCATTCGTTCAACGGCCCGCACTCGCTCTTCGCCGACACCATCCGCTCGCTGCGGGCGCTGGCGCTTTCGCATCAGCTCGGGCATGTGCTCATGGGCGAAAGGGACGAGCGCATTTCGCTGCTCACCCGGCTGGTGCAGCACGCGCGGACGACGGCGAAGTGGGCGGTCTATTACGGCCAGGGGCGCGATGCCTTCGACGTGCGCGGGCGCGTGGCGCACGAGAGCATTTTCAATATCAACGACGGCTCCCATCGCTGCCCGAATTCGCAGCAGGGCTGGTCGCCGTTCACGACGTGGACGCGCGGGCTGGCGTGGATTCTGTGCGGTTACGCGGAGCTGCTGGAGTGGCTGGCCTCGCGGCCCAATCAAGAGCTGGAGGGGCTCGGCGGGCGGGAGGCCATCGAGAGCGTGATGCTCAACGCGGCGCGGGCGACGGCGGATTTCTACATCGAGCAGACGCCGACCGATGGCATCCCCTACTGGGACACCGGCGCGCCCGGCCTGCGCTGGATGGGCGATTACCTTTCGCAGCCCGCCGACCCGTTCAACCACTTAGAGCCCGTGGACAGCTCCGCCGCGGCCATCGCTGCGCAGGGCCTGCTGCGCCTCGGCCGCTACCTGCAAACGACCGCGCCCTCGCCGGATGCCGACCGTTACTGGCAGGCCGGCCTCACGGTCTGCGACACGCTTTTCGCCGAGCCCTATCTTTCCACCGACCCGGAGCACGAGGGGCTCATCCTGCACAGCGTCTATCACCGCCCGAACGGCTGGGACTACATCGCGCCCGACCAGCGCGTGCCCAATGGCGAGAGCAGCATGTGGGGCGACTATCACGCCCGCGAACTCGCGCTCTACGTCCAGCGCATCATCGAGGACAAACCCTACCTCACCTTTTTCGGCGCCTGAGCATGCTCATCTCCGACCTCTCCGCCATCCCCGGCCGCCGCTACCCCGCGCGCCGTCTCACGCAGAATCTCGCCGGCGGCGTCGCGCCAATTCAGGCGCGCAACTTTGCCATGGGCAATGTGACCCTCGACCCGCGGGGCGGACAGGTGCCGTGGCACAATCAGGAGCAGGAGGAGGTGTATTTCGTAATCGAAGGCACCGGCGAGATGTGTCTCGGCGAGGAAAAGCGCACCGTCACTGGCGGGCAGATGGTCTATATCCCGCCGGGCGTTTTCCATCAGCTCACGAACGTGGGCGAGACCCCGCTGCGCATGATCTACTGCTACGGCCCGGCGGGCGACGTGGCGCACTGGCGGCAGGAACTCGACGGCACCCTCCCCCGCGCGGGCACCGCCGCGCCCTCGCTGCCCGACGGCGCCTGGCCGCAATGCACGGACGCGTCCGTTGAAAGCGCAAAGTAGGTGCCCCGCTTTTTCCCTTTCCACTTCGCCTTTCCACTTTCACTTTCGCCGAATGACCGAAGCCCAGCAGCAAATGATCGACAAAGCCTTCGAAATCCTCACCGAGCATTTCGATCATGTGGTGATCGCCGTCGGCACCTACGACGAGGACAAGCAGTACACCACCACGGCGTCGTATTACGGCGGCGTGGCCCCGGCCATCGGGCTGTGCAAACTCTACGAAAACCGCTGGACCAAAGAGCATCTTTGGGGCGCGGACGACGACATGGATTGAAGAGGGTTGAGAGTTGAAAGTTGAAAGTTGAGAGGCGCAACCGGGGGCGGCTTACAGTTCCCTCTGCCTCGGATTTTTTATTGGTGAAGGCGTGCGTCGCTCACAAACTCCGAGCCTTCATTTTCGCGCCTCCCTACACTCAAATTTCCCCACTGACCCTCGGCATCATCCTCAACGGCGTCACCGGGCGCATGGGCAAGAATCAGCACTACCTCCGCTCGATCCTCGCCATCATGGCGCAGGGCGGCGTGCGGGTGAGCGAGACGGAGCGCCTCATGCCCGCGCCGATCCTCGTGGGGCGCAATGCGGGCAAGCTCGCGGAACTTGCCGCGCTCGCGCCCGCGGGCGTGACGATCCCTTTCACCACGAACCTCGGGGAGGCGCTGGCCGACCCGGCGAACGTGATCTATTTCGACGCGCAGACCACGACGCGGCGCTTCGACGGCGTGCGCGCGGCCATCGCCGCAGGCAAGCATGTGTATTGCGAAAAGCCGACCGCGGTGAGCACGGACGCGGCTTACGAACTCTACCAAACGGCGGAGGCCGCGGGCGTGAAGCATGGCGTGGTGCAGGACAAACTGTGGCTGCCCGGCATTGTGAAACTGAAGGCGCTGATCGACGCGGGTTTCTTCGGCGAAATCCTGAGCGTGCGTGGCGAGTTCGGGTACTGGGTCTTTGACGGCGAGCATGTGCTGCCGCAGCGGCCGTCCTGGAATTATCGCAAGGAGGACGACGGCGGCATCATCGTGGATATGCTTTGCCACTGGCGCTACGTGCTCGACGGGCTCTTTGGCAACGTGCGCGCGGTTTCGTGTCTCGGGGCCACGCATTTGAAGACGCGGCGCGATGAAAAGGGCGCGGCTTTCAACTGCACAGCGGACGACGCGGCCTACGCCACGTTCGAGCTCGAGGGCGGGGTGATCGCGCAGTTCAACAGCTCCTGGACGGTTCGTGTGCGGCGCGACGACCTGCTCACGCTGCAAGTCGATGGCACCCACGGCAGCGCGGTCGCCGGGCTGCGCGATTGCGTGGCCCAGCATGCCGGCGCGACCCCGCGCTGCACCTGGAATCCCGACCTCGATTCGCCGGTGAATTTCACCGACGGCTGGAACCGCGTGCCCGCCTACCAGAGCTACGACAACGCTTTCAAAATCCAGTGGGAGCTTTTCCTCCGCCACGTCGCGCTCGGCGAGTCGTTTCCCTGGACGTTGCTCGAAGGCGCAAAAGGCGTGCAGCTCGCCGAACTCGGCCTCGAATCCTGGGCCAGGCGCGCGTGGGTGGACGTGCCGGAGTTGAAAGCATAGGGCGGCGCTTGACCGGGCGGGCCCGGTGCGGCTGTATGGGCGGCACTTTTCCCATGTCTTCCGAGGTAGAAAATCCCACGATCATCCGCAATCCCAACCGCAGCCTGTGGGAGGCGGCGGTCACGGGACATCGCGCGGAACTCGGCCAGCTCGCGGCACGCTGCTGGCCGCCGGTGTACGTGTGGCTGCGCGCCTCGGGCGCCGCGGCCGAGGAGGCGGCGCAGCGCACCGAGGATTTTTTCGCCCGCATGCAGACCGTGGAAATGCCGCGGCCCGACGAGGAGGACGTGGCGCATTTTCAGGACTTCCTCCTGCACCGCCTGGCCGCCTACGCCGCGGCCGGCTATCCGCCCGCCGACATGGTGGCGCAGGCCGCCGCCTCGCTCGTCATCGACCGCGCGAAAGCGGAGAAGCGCTTCGGCCAGGAGCCGTCGGGCCGCGCGCTCGACGAGCTTTTTGCCCGCCGCTGGGCGCTAACCACCCTTGAGGGCGTATTCGAGGCCCTGCGTGCCGAGTACGCCATGGAGGGCAAAGAAAAGCTGTTCCCGTTTCTACCCCCGTTCCTGAGCTTCAGCGGCGGCGAGGAGCGCTATGTGGAGATCGCCCCGCAGGCCGGCGTCTCGGTCAGCGCGCTGCACGTCACCGTCTTCCGTTTTCGCCAGCGCTACCGCGACGTGCTGCGCCGTTTTGTGGGCGATACCGTGCGGGAGGAGGGCGACGTGGATAGCGAATTGACCAAGCTGCTCGTCGGGGCTAGCTAAACCGCTCGCGATGCTGAACGACCCGGACTCCACTCCCGACGACGACGCCACCACGCCGGCCAGCGGCGCGCTGCCTTCCATCCTCGGCGGCATGAGCCCGGACGAGCTTTTCGCCCGCGGCATGCAGAGCGTCCGCATGACCGGCGGCGGCAGCCTGCAAAGCTGGGAGCCGCCCAGCATCGCGGAAGCTGCGCGCCTTTTTCCAAACTACCAGGTCAGCGAGATGATCGGCCGCGGCGGCATGGGCGTGGTTTATAAAGGCAAGCAGACCTCGCTCGACCGCGTGGTCGCCATCAAGCTCCTGCCGCTCGAGGTCAGCATCGACCGTGACTTCGGCGAACGCTTTGTCCGCGAGGCGCGGACCATGGCCAAGATGAACCACCCGAACATCGTTTCGGTTTTCGATTTCGGGCACACCACCGAGGGCCATCTCTACTTCGTCATGGAGTTTGTCGAGGGCACCACGCTGCATCATTTGATCAAGGCCGTGGGCTTGAAACCGGTGCAGTCGCTCGAGCTGATCGCAAGCGTTTGCGAGGCCTTGCAGTACGCGCACAGCGAGGGCGTCATCCACCGCGACATCAAGCCCGCCAACATCCTCGTCGATACCAAAGGCCGCGTGAAAGTGACCGACTTCGGCCTCGCCCGCATGGACACCACGAAGACCCCCGAGCAATGGGGCCAGACCATGACCGGCATGGTGCTCGGCACGCCCGACTACATGTCGCCCGAGCAGAAAAAGGGCATCCGCGTGGATCATCGGGCGGACATCTACAGTATGGGCGTGATGCTCTACGAGATGCTCTGCGGAGAAACGCCCGCCGGCGTCTTCGACCCGCCCTCGCAGCGCGTGGAGGTGGACGAGCGCATCGATCAGGTGGTCATCCGCGCCATGCAGCAGGAGCCCGACCGGCGCTACGCCAGCTCCGGCGAGATGAGGACCGCGGTCGAAAACATCCGCACCACCCCCTTTCCGCAAAAGCCCGCGACCACCGCCGCCATGACGGCCGCTCCACCGAGCGGCCCCGGCATGATCCCGCTGCCCCCCGGCACCGTGCAAAGTCCCGCGCAGAGCGGCTACGC
>JANPHJ010000345.1:0-51060 GCA_031424395.1 Chthoniobacter sp. | reverse complement strand
CGCCGGGCTGTGGTGCGTGAACGTGGGCTATGGCCGCACCGAGATCATCGACGCCGTCTCTGCGCAGATGCGGCAGGTCGCGTTTTACCCATCGTTTTTCAACAGCACCACCGAGCCCGCCATCCGCCTCGCCGAACGCCTCGCCCGGCTCGCCCCGCCGCGCATCCAGCACACCATCTTCTGCAACTCCGGCTCCGAGGCCAATGAGACCGCGCTGAAAATCATCCGCGGCTATTGGAAGCTCCGCGGCCGGCCGCAGCGCGTGAAAATCCTGTCGCGCGAATTTTCGTATCATGGCGTCACCATCGCCACGACGAGCATGACGGGGCTGCCGAGTTGCACCGCACCTTTCGATCTGCCGCTGCCCGGTTTCATCCACGTTCCCGCGCCGCACGCCTACGCCGCAGATCGCGAGTCCGATCCCGTGGCTTATGGAAAGTGGTGCGTCGAGGAAACCGCGCGCATCATCCAGCGCGAAGGCGCGGACACCATCGCCGCGATGTTCGTCGAGCCGGTGCAGGGTGCGGGCGGGGTCATCCCGCCGCCCGCCGGCTACCTCACCGCGCTGCGCGCGCTGTGCCGCGAGCGCGGCATTCTGTTTGTTGCGGATGAAGTCATCACCGCCTTTGGCCGCCTCGGCGAATGGTTCGCGGGCAATCTCTGGCAGCTCGACCCCGACCTGATGACCCTCGCGAAAGGTCTGACCAGCGGCTACCTCCCGCTCGGCGCGACCATGGTGAGCGACGAAATTGCCGCCACGCTTTTGCACAACGGCTACTTCGCCCACGGCTTCACCTACAGCGGCCACCCCACCGCGTGCGCCGCCGCGCTCGCCAATCTCGACATCCTCGAACGCGACGGCCTGGTGCCGCATGTGAAGTCTAACACCGGCCCGTATTTTCAGGAAAAACTGCGCGCCTTTGCGGGACATCCGGCGGTCGGGGAAATGCGCGGCGTGGGCCTCATCGGCGCGCTCGAGCTGCTGCCGCCCGGCGGCAAAGCGATGCTCACGCCCACGATGATGCTCGGCGTCCGCGCCGCCGCGCTCGCCCGCCGTGAGGGCGTCATCGTGCGCGGCATCCGCGACATCATCGCGCTCGCCCCGCCGCTCACCATCACGCGCGAGGAGATCGACCAGCTCTTCGCCGCCGTGCGCGTGGCCGTGGATCGCATCTGGGAATGAAGACCGCTGCGCCCATCTGTCGCTGCGCGTGGGCGACCGGCGCACTCGACATCATCTACCACGACACTGAATGGGGCGTGCCGCAGCACGACGACCGCATGCTTTTCGAGCTGCTCATCCTCGAAGGCGCGCAGGCCGGACTGAGCTGGTCCACCATTTTGAAAAAGCGCGAAACCTATCGCGCCGCTTTCGACCACTTCGACGCGAAGAAGGTCGCCAAATACGACGAACGCAAAGTTTCCGCTTTGCTCGCCGATCCCGGCATCGTCCGCAACCGCCTCAAGGTCGCCGCCGCCATCCGCAACGCCGCCGCCTTTCTCGCCGTGCAAAAAGAGTTCGGCAGCTTCGACCGCTACGTCTGGCAGGTCACCGGCGGGCAACCGAAACAGAACGCTTGGACCGCGCGCGAGCAGCTTCCCGCCAATAGCGCCGAGTCCGACGCCATGAGCCGCGACCTGCTGAAACGCGGGTTCAAATTCGTCGGCTCGACGATTTGCTACGCGTTCATGCAAGCCGTCTGCATGGTCAACGACCACACCACCGACTGCTTCCGCCACGCCCCGCTCGCCGGCCAAAAACTCGCTTGACGCAAACCGCTTCCCACCGCGCGCGCTTTATGCGATAAGCGCGCGCCTTTCATGGACGCACCGCACATTGAGCAAGCCACGCTGGAAGACCTCCCGCAACTCACCGACCTCCTCTTCGAGCTTTTCACGCAGGAGGCCGACTTCGTGCCCAACCGCGCCAAACAAATGCGCGGCCTGCGCCTGCTCCTCGAACAGCCCAATCGCGGCCGCATTTTTGTCCTCCGCCAAAACGGCACGATCCTCGGCATGATCAATCTGCTGTTCACCATCAGCACCGCGGAAGGCGGCTTCGTCATCATGCTCGAAGACGTCATCGTCCACGGCGAATACCGCGGCAAAGGCTTCGGCGAAAAGCTGCTCGCCCACGCCATCGCCTCCTCCCGGAAGAAGGATTTCCTCCGCATCACGCTCCTCACCGACCGGCTCAACGAGCAGGGCCAGCGCTTCTTCAAAGCACACGGCTTCACCGAGTCCAAGATGATCCCGCTGCGCCTCATCCTGAGCACCGGCGAGACGCCCGCCGCCTGATGCCGGACGGCTTCACCGACCTCGGCTTTGCCCGCGTCGATAGCGATCGCGCGCGCCGCTGCGGCTTTCCCGAAGTGATCTTCGGCGCGGGCAAAACTGCCGCCGAGGTGCTCGCCATTGGCCGCACCATTTTGGCCAAAGAGCGCGTCCTGCTCGTCAGCCGCGCGCACGAGGAACAGCACCGCGCGCTCACCACGGAGTTTCCCGCCGCGCGCTGGCACGGGCGTGCGCGCTGTATCACCGTCGAACTCGAGCCGCTGCCGAAAATGGCGGGCACCATCGGCATCCTCTGTGCCGGCACCTCCGACCTGCCCGTCGCCGACGAGGCCGCGGTGACGGCGGAAATCTTTGGCAACCGCGTCGAGCGCATCACCGATGTCGGCGTGGCTGGCATCCACCGCCTGCTCGCCGAGCGCGACCGGCTGGAAGCGTGCGCCGTGCTCATCGTCGTCGCCGGCATGGAAGGCGCGCTGCCCAGCGCCGTCGCCGGGCTCGTGAGCAAACCAGTCATCGCCGTGCCGACCAGCGTCGGCTATGGCGCCAGCTTCGGCGGCCTCGCCGCCCTGCTCGGCATGCTCAATAGCTGCGGCAGCGGCGTCACCGTGGTGAACATCGACAACGGCTTCGGCGCGGCCTACGCCGCCGCGCAAATCAACCGCCTGCTCAGCACGCCGCGCTAGCCCGCGCGCATCGTCGCAAACTCCGGCCTACGGACTCGCCGGCAGCGGCACCTGCTGCTGCTGCCGCAGGTAGAGGAAAAGATCGCGCACACTTTCCTCATCCATCACGGCAAGCAGACCCTCGGGCATCAGCGAGTTCGGACTGACTTCCATGGACGCAATGTCCGCGCGCTGCACCGTCACCAGTCCGGCGAAAGTCTTCAGCGTAACCGCCGAGGCGTCGTCCGCCGCGATGATCCCGCTCACGATCTGCCCGTCCTTCGTTTGCACAAACGTCTGCTGGTAGTCCTTCCCGATAATCGCGTTCGGATCGAGGATGTTTTGCAGCAGATAGTCCACGTCCTGAAACGAGCCCGGCAGTTCCGGCCCGATCTTCGCGCCTTCGCCAAAGAGCGTGTGGCAGATGGCGCACGTTTGCGTAAAAAGCGCGCGCCCGTGCTGCACGTTCGCGCGCAGGATGGCGTCGGTGCCGAGGAACTCCTTGAACTTCGCAATCTCCTTTTGCTTGTCGGCCGACGACGTGCGCACCGCGCCCCAGTTCTTCGCCATCCACGCGTCGATGACCGGATCGTGCAGGCTTTGCAACTGCCGCGCCGCCGGCGCGCTGATCGCCGCTCGGTCGAGCGTCTTCGCGTCAATCGCCGCAAGCAACGCGCGGGCGCTCGCCGCCCGGGCGAGCAGAGTGTTGATGGCGTCACGCTTTTCCGCGGCGTCGAGTTTCGGAAAAACGGCGAGAATTTGTGCCGGGATGCGCGCGTCATCATAGCTCGCGAGACCGCGCAACACGGACGCGCGCAGCGGGCCAGGCGGCGGCGCGAGATCGAGCAGCAGCGGAAGCGTGGCCGCGTCTTTCGCTGCGAGCAGCGAATCGAGCGCCGCCTTCCGTGTGTCCACGCCGGCGTTCGCATTGCCGAGCGTCTTGCGCATTTCATCCAGCGCCGCGCCGCCGCCAAAGGTCGCCGCCAGCGCCTGCGCCTGCTGACGCACCTCCTCATTCGGGCTGGCTTTCAGCTTCTCATAAAGCGCCGCCCACTCCGCCGGAACCACTACGCCGCGCTTGCCTTTGAGCGAAGCGTTCATCCCCCGCAGGATGTTCGCCTGCGCCTCCGGGCTCTCGATTTTCCCGAGCGTCTGCACCAACACGCCAAGCGGATTCGGCGCGGCATCCTGCGCGAGCCCGACCGAGCCCGCACCCAACGTGAGCGCCAAAACCAAAGGGCGACACTTCGCGAGCGCCGGGTGCAGCACTCGACCCGAGTGCTGCGCTCGGCGACCCGCCGAGGGCATTGGCAAACGCGTCGCAATGGAAAATAGAGTGAGTGGCATATGAGTTTGAAAGGTTTGGGCCGAGCTGCGCGCTTCCGCGGAGTTTGCGGCGGGTCGCCGCAAACGGCACGCGAGTCGCATGCTCCACCCGGTCATTGAGCCGCCATCCGCCGCGTGATGAACTCCTGCACCTTCGGAATTTTGCAGCTCCCGAGCAGTTCCGCGCCCTTCGCGAGGTCCGCCGCGACCGCCGGCTCGGCGGCGTACCACAGCATCAGCGGCAGGTTGTGATCCTTAGCGTCCTCCGCGTGCGAGGCCAGCCCCTGCAGAATCGGCCAGCGCTTCGCGATCTCGATCCGCTGCGCCGCGGACGCGAGGTAAAGCCGCACCACCGGCGAGACATCGTCCTTCGCCATGTTCGCAAACGCCTCCAGCTCCGCCGCCGTCGGCGTGCCGTCTTCGCACACGAGCTGGATCGTCCACGCCCGCACATATTCCATCGGGCTCTTGAGTGCTTCGAGCGCCGTCGCCTCCTTGAGACTCTGCGTGCCGTGCAGCGCCCAAAGCGCCCGCAGCTTCCGCGTCTCGTCCGCATTCTCTCGCAGGATTTTTTCCAACGCCGCCTGCACCTCCGCCTTCGGCCCGCGCTCGGCGAGGATGCGCCGCGCATGCCGCACGTACCAGTCATTCTCGTTGAGCTGCATGTGCACCAGTTCGGCATCGCTCGCCTTCGCCAGATCCACGCTCACCGGCTTCACCCCTTCGTACACGATCTTGTAGATGCGCCCGTTCGACCGGTCGGTGAACTCGCGCTGCTGATGACACGGCACCTTGTCATACCAGTCATTCACGAAGACCGACCCATCCGGCCCATACTGCGGACTCAGGCCGCGGAACCACGCATCGGGCGAGACCAGAAAATCCATGTTCTTTTCCGCCCGCATGCCGGAGCCGTCACGCACGAGCTTCTCGTTGCGCAGCTTGTTCATGTGGATGTCGGAAAAGAAAAACGTGTCGCGGAATTCCTTCGGCCACTGCCCGCCGAGATAGACCATCGCCCCGCAGTAGGCGCGCTTCTCGTACTCGAAATTGGCGATCGTCCTGATGTCCTCATACGTGTGCTTGTTCCAATGCTGCCCCGCCTGCCGCTGGTAGCGCGCGCCCTGGATGCACTGCCACATGTGCGGGATCACGCACGCCTCAAAAAACGCCTGCCCGCGGTCATCCCAATCCACGCCCCACTGGTTGCTCGCGCCCTCCGCGTACAGCTCGAACTTTTTCTTCACCGGATGCCACCGCCACACGCTGCCATTGAGCTTCACCCGCTCGCTGTCGGGCGCACCGGGCCGGCCCACCTTGGATTCGGTGAAAATCCCCTGCGTCCCGTAGAGCCAGCCGTCCGGGCCCCAGGTGAAATCGTTCAGCGTTTCGTGCGTGTCCCCGTTGCCCCAGCCATCGAGCACCTTCTCCGGCTGTCCGGTGAAAGTATCCGCGTCATCCTTGCGCGGGAAAAATAGCAGGTTCGGCGGCGCCCCCACCCACACCCCGCCATGCCCCACGGCGAGGCCCGTGGCAAACGTCAGCTTGTCAAAAAACACCGTCCGCTTCCGCGCTTTCCCCGCCGCATCGAAGTCCTCGAAAATCAGAATCCGGTCCTTCGGCTCGCCGGGGCAGTTCGGGTAGTTCGTGTTTTCCACCACCCACAGCCGCCCGCGATCATCCATCGCGTAAGCCACCGGCTGCACCACCTCCGGCTCCGCCGCCACCACCTGCACGCTGAATCCCGCCGGCAGCTTCATCTGCTTCGCCGCCTCGGCCGCGGGCAGCGCCTCCGTCGTGGCGACCGGCCGGCCTTTATCCTCCAGCGGACTGGCGGCAAGGGCGTGGGAAGAGAGAGCGAGGAATAGTGGAAGGAATTTTTTCATGGAAGTAAGCGGTGAGAAAATCGCGCGGGGCCGTGGCTCTTAGCCGCCGGGCAAGGCCTGTGTCAAACCCGCGCGTAATGACGGAGAGGGTCCGGAAAGCGGGCGCGCATGGCACTCGGAATACCCCGACCTCGCCCCTGCAAGACCGGCGTCCAAAATAGCCCGCGAAGGGAAGTGGTCGGTTTGCAACCCCCCAATCGTGGTGTCCTGCAGGGGGATTTTCCGGAAACCTAGCGGCGTTTCGTTGGACGCATCGTGGTGACCAATCAAACGTTCGCTTCCACGGATTTGTTCATGATCGCTCCGATTGTGACGGCTGGCTTCCGTCCGAGGTTCGATACGTGGCGATGAGAACTTGCATCGTTTTCCTATTCACCGCCGTTTGCGCCAGTGGAATCGCTTCAGGCGCTGGCAGCAAGAAGCCAAGTCATCAGCAGATCGAGCAAAATACCCGGCTGCAAATCTTCCTCGATAACGCGAACTTTGGACCCGGTAAAATTGATGGCCAACAAGGCGAGTTTACGCGCAAGGCGGTGGCACTATTCAAACAATCCAAGGGTCAGACGAACGCGATTCCGCAGAAAACCAAGCCAGCCCTTGATACGACGGGTCTTGATCTGAGCACCGTGGAGCCGGTCTTCACCAGCTATACGGTTACTGCGGTTGATGTCGCGAACGTGGGCGAGTTACCCACCGGTCCCGAAGCGCAGTCGAAGGTGAAACGGCTGCCTTACGCATCGGTGGCCGAAGCCGTCGCCGAGAAGTTTCACTCGGACCCTGGTTTCTTGAAGCAGCTGAATCCAAAGAAGATGGAAAAGCTCAAGGCGGGTGATCAGATCACGGTGCCAAACGTGAAGCCGTTCGAGTTGAGCGAGGTAAAAAAGCTTCAACCAGGCTCCGAGGCTGCGGCCTTGGTCGCGAATGAGCTTGAGGAAGATCCAGCGACGACGACGGCCGCGACTGCGGCAGGCGATGACCCCGCCATTTCGGTCCGGATTAGCGTGAAAGCCGAAATGCTGGAGGTTCATGCCGGAGACAAAGTCTTGGCGGCGTTTCCAGTCACCGTGGGATCAAACCAAACCGTCTCGCCAATCGGCAAGTGGAGGGTCGCGGCCATCGCGAAAATGCCGGATTTTCGCTATGATGAGAAGATGCTGAAAGAAGGGGAACACAGTGCGAACTTTCACCTGCTGCCACCGGGGCCGAACAATCCCGTCGGGGTCATTTGGATCGCGCTCAACAAAAAGGGGATCGGCATGCACGGCACCAATGACCCCGATTCCATCGGCCGGAGCGCGAGTCACGGGTGCATTCGCCTGGCCAATTGGGACATCGTGAAACTGGCCGAGATAGTAAAGCGCGGAACTAACGTCGAGGTAGAGTAAGGACGTAAAACCGAAAACCAGTCGATTGAAGCGACCGGAACTCCGCCGCGCGCGAACTCTAGGCACCCATCTACCCGGCTATCGGGTGTGGCCTCACATCACATCAGCAAACTCCATATGAAATTATCCACCCGCACCGCACTCACGCTCGTCTCCACGCTGGCGCTTACCCCCTTTACCCCCTTTGCCTCCGCGCAGACGGAGATTAAATCCACCACGACGGCAATCGACGGAACGACAACCGCCGTCTCCACGACCACAACCGCCGGGACCGTTTCCGAAATCGGAGCCGACACCTTGATCATCCGTTCCGAAACTTCGCCGCAGCCAATTCGTTACCGCTTCAGCAAGACCACCACCTACGTGGACGAATCCGGCGCTCCGGTCTCATTCGAGACAGTGAAATCGGGCCTGCCCGTCACCGTCTATTACGTCCGCGAGGGTGATCAGATGATTGCCAATCGCGTAGTAGTTCGAAAGCAAACCACGACTGCCGTCGCGCCGACTGTCATCGAGCGCAACACCACGATCACGAAGCCGCCGGTCGTAGTGGAAAAGCCAGTTTATGTCGACCGGGTCGTTGAGAAACCAGTGATCGTGGAGAAAAAGGTTATGGTCCCGGTGGAGAAGAAGGTTTTCGTCGATCGCCCCGTGATCGTGGAGAAGCCAGTCGTCGTGGAGAAGGCACTACCCGAGCCGGTAGTGATCGAGAAAAAAACCACGACGACGACCACGACAACGGACAGTAAGAAGTAACCACCAGCGACCGTTTTGTTCGTCAAACCCGCGGGCCTCGGTCCGCGGGTTTGCTTTCGTTTGGAGAGGTTTCCCCGCGAAATCTTCTTCGAGCCTTGCAACGCTACGCCTGCGCTTTCTTAGATAAACACCCCTAATCGAAGAACAAACCGACAATTCAAGAGAGTGTTCGGCGTTTCCAAACGGGAAGCCGTTCGAACTACGTGCCCCCTGGGGCTCCACTATTCCCGCCGAAGCGCAATCGCAGACATATCGTCATCAAAAGGCTGGGCATCGGATCCGCGGACGAGTCGGGAGATTGCTCGGGGGAGCAGATTCGCACTCACGTTCGTCGAAACCAGGGCATCCGCGATGGAGAGGTGCGTAAACCGTTCGCCGTCCTTTGCTTTCAAGCTGTGCAGCCCGTCGCTGTAGAGGAGCGCGACGTCACCGGGAGCGAGGCTCGCGACTGTTTCACCCACCTCCATCTCAGGGTGGATGCCCATCATCGTATTGCGCGACGGCAGCGCTTCGATCGCGCCGTCGCTCCGCCGGATGAGCAGCGGCGGATGGCCGGCTCCGGCAAAGGAGAGGTGACCATCGCGATCGATGACCGCACAGCACGCCGTCATGAAAGAATGCCCGCGGATCACCTTGTAAAACTCCTCGTTCACCCGCGCCAGGATCCCGTGAGCTGTGCTGCACGAAGCGCTGGCGTGGTCAAACAGCCAGGCGACCAAAGTCGTCAGGAGCGCTGCGGCCACGCCGTGACCCGTGGCGTCGGCGAGCCAAAACACCCAGACGCCACGATCCAACTGCCGCCAGCCATACACATCGCCACCGACTTGGATCAAAGGGGTATGGACGGCCTCAACCTGCCAGCCGTCGGGCGTCGGCAGCGCGGAAGCCATCAGGGCTTGCTGGGTGGTGCGGGCGACGGCGAGATCGGCTTCATGCGCCTCACGCCAGCGCGCCATTTCGGCATTCAGTTGGTGCACGCGCCGGTGATTTTCCTGCACCTGCGCGAAAAGGTGCGCCTCGCGGTCTCTCGCGCGCTTCTTCTCCAGGCACGCGCCGGCTCGCGCTTTGAGCAGCGTCGGATTGAACGGTTTGGGTAGATAATCCTCGGCGCCCAACTCAATGCAGCGCACCACCGAATCCAGTTCGCTCAGCGCCGAGATCACAATGACCGGAATGTGGCGTAACACCGGATCGGCCTTGAGGCGCTGCAGTACTTCGTAACCATCCATCTCCGGCATCATGATATCGAGCAGCACGAGGTCGAAGGTGTCCGTACGGAGCCGCTCCAAGGCCTGCCGCCCGTTCTCGGCGGTGGCGACCGTGTAGCCTTGACGCTTCAAGCGGCGCGAAAGCACGTCGCGGTTGGCTTCGATGTCATCCACGACCAGCACGCATCCCAGCGCCGCGGCGGAGGTCGGTTCGCCAGCCACCGACGTATCGGAAAATTCTTCGGTGGTTGGTTCCGATTGTATCGAATAGGGCGCGGGCGTGACTGGCCCGGAGATCGCCTGAAAATGGTTGTTAATCAGCGCCAGCAATTCCTGTCCAGCAAGTTGTGTCTTCTCCAAGTCCGGCACGAAGCTGTGCTGGCCGTGCTCCTGCGCCTGTTCCATGAGCAGCGCGGAGTAGCCGATGATTTGATTAAGGGGCGTCCGAAGGTCGTGGATCAGACTCGCGGGCAACGTATGGCGGCCCGCATCAAGGCTGGGAGTTAGGGGTGCAGTCACGGAGTTAGTCCCCCGGTAGAAGGCATCCCGCTGCCGCCTAAAAGTGCCTCAATTTTCCCAAGCAGCCGCGACAGCTCTATTGGCTTGGTGTCGTAGTCGTCGCATCCGGCTTCAAGAGCTTTTTCGCGGTCGCTGGACATGGCATGCGCGGTCAGCGCGATCACGGGAATATGCTCCGTGGCGGCATTGGCCTTGAGCCGTCGCGTCGCTTCCCAGCCGTCGAGCACAGGCAGGCTCATGTCCATTAAGACTAGATCAGGCGTTTGCGATTGAGCCATCTCCACCCCGCTTTGGCCGTCCAACGCCAACACGACCTGATAACCTTTGCGCTCCAGACGGCGCGATAGCATATCGCGGTTCATCTCGTTATCTTCGACTAGTAGAATCTTGGGCATGATAAGTTATCGGTCGCGTTTCAAGAGGATCCCGCGGATGCTTCTTTCCGAAGGGCCGTCCGGACGCGAGGCGCAGTATGGTGATCGAGTAAGTCGCGTAACTGGTGCAGCAATGATTCGTGCGAATCACCTGTCTTCCGGAGAATTTCCTCCACGTATCCGTTCAGCCGTCGCCGCTCCTCGCTGCTGAGGTCGTGGGCGGTCACTACCACAATGGGAATCGAGCGCCATTCGGGGTGCTTGCGCACCGCTGCGGCAAACTCGAACCCATCCATTTCGGGCATCATGAGGTCGAGCAGAATCAGGCTGGGACGTATCCGCTCCATGCACTCCAAGGCCACGCGCCCGTTTTCGGCTTCAATGACCTTCCATCCCTCCTTTTCCAAAATCGCGCGGGTCAGTTCGCGAATCACCGGGTCATCCTCGACGAGGAGCACCGGGGACGGCGGGTCCGCGCAAGTGTGTTTGTTGAGCAGTTGCGCAAGGCGCGCGCGGTCCACTGGCTTGGTGGCATAATCAGCGGCGCCCAGGGTGAAGCCGCGTTCGGGGTCGTCCACCATGGTCAGCATGATGACCGGGATGTCGCGCAACTCAGTGTCGGCCTTGAGCGCCGAGAGCACGCTCCAGCCATCCATCTCGGGCATCATCACGTCCAGGGTGATGGCCACTGGCCGCAGTTGTCCCGCCAGGCGCAGTCCCGCTTCGCCGCTCGCGGCGGTGCGCACGGTAAAGCCTTCTTTGATTAAAAAGCGCTGAATCAAGTCGCGCTGCACCGGGTCGTCGTCGATCACCAGCACGCAGGTCGCGGGCGGCAGTAATTCCGCGTCATCCCCGCCGTTGATTTCTGCGGAAGCCATGGCGCCCGCAGCGGCATCACCGGCCGCCTCGGACTTCACTTCACTGACGATCGCAGGCAGCTTGATGGTAAAGATGCTGCCCTCGCCCGGCACGCTATGCACCGTTACGTCGCCGCCCATAATTTGGCAGAAACGACGGGTGAGGGCCAACCCCAAACCGGTGCCGCCGAACCTGCGCGTCGTCGAGGCATCCGCCTGGGTGAAGTCCCGGAAGAGCTTGACGATCTGTTCGGGACTGAGGCCGATGCCGGTATCCGTCACGCGAAAGACAATCCACTCAGTCGTATCCATTTTCTCACGTCCAGCTTCGAGGGTGATCTTGCCATTGCTCGTGAACTTGGCGGCGTTGGATAAGAGATTGAACAACGCCTGACGAACCTTGATCTGGTCCGCGTGCATTACGCCCAGATCGGACGCGCATTCGATGTGCAGCACGTTGACGTTTTTCTCGACGATGGGCCGGACGGTGGAAGCAACCTCATCAATCATTTCGGTCAGGTCGAAGCTTTCGAGAAACAACTCCATCTTGCCCGCCTCAATCTTGGATAAGTCGAGGATGTCATTGATCAGCGCCAGCAGGTGCTTGCCAGCCGCGTTGATCTTTTTGAGGTCGCCGCCGAACTCATCCAGTTTCCGCTCCGCCGCTTCTTCCTGCAGCATCTCGGAGTAGCCCAGAATGGCATTCAGCGGCGTGCGCAACTCGTGACTCATCGTCGCAAGGAAGGTGCTTTTGGCGCGATTGGCTTGCTGCAAAGATTGCTCGTAGCGTTTGCGTTCCGTGACATCGCGGGCCGCGGCGAAGACGCCTTGCAGCTTTCGGTCGCGGTCGTAAAAGGTTGTCGCATTGTAGGACACCACGGTTTCTTTGCCGTTCCTGGCGCGCGCGGTGAGCTCGTAGTCGGTGACTTTTCTTTCGCTCAGGACCAGCTTGATGCCCGCATCGGCTCGTTCCGGATCGGTGAAGTAGTCCTTGAAGGGGGCACCGATCAGTTCGTCGCGCGTGCATCCCGTGAGCGCCTCCATTTGTTTGTTCACGTCCGTAATGATGCCGCGCGGATCCGTGGTGATCAGGGCATCAATGTTCGATTCAATCAGCGAGCGGGTGTAGAACTGTTGATCGCGGACGCGCTGATCGAGCAGCAGTCGCTCGGCTTCCACCTGTTTGCGCGCGGTGTTGTCCGTGCCAATCAGCAGATAGCCGATGATCGCTCGCTGAGCGTCGCGCAAGGCGGTGACAGATACGACGGCGGGGAAACGACTCCCGTCCTTGCGAATGTAAGTAAGCTCGTAGATATCCTCAATCCCCCGCGAGGCCTTGAAAACCAGGGCTTCGAAGCCTGGCGTAATTGGCGTTCCGAGTTCCACGCTCAACGCTTTCGCGCGCGCGATCACTTCCTCAGGATCCGAGATGTCGGCCGGGGTGATCTTATTCATCACATCGGCGGCCGCATAGCCCAGCATACGCTCAGCGCCGACGTTGAAAATCTGGATAACCCCCTTTGCGTCGGTGGCGATGCTCGAGAAGTTGGCGCTGTTGAAAATCGCGCTTTGCAGGGCGCCGGCTTCGAGCAGCGCTTCTTCCGCCCGCTTGCGCGCCGTTACATCTTCCATCGCCAGCACCAGCAACTCTCCGTGATGCCCCGCCTGTAGCTTGCGGGCGTTAAGCAACATCACCCGCCTTCCGATGGCCGGGAAGTCATGCTCCAACTGAAAGTCGCTAAAGACCGAGCTTTTTGGGACAATATCTTCCAGGAGCGTTCGCAAGTCGGGGATGTCCCACTGGCCGTTGCCTAATTCGTAAATGAGGCGGTTCTCGGTTTCTTCGGAAGAGACCCGGAAAGTCTGATAGAAGGCTCGATTGCCGCTGCGCACGCGCAGGGTGGTATCGAGGATCAAAAGCGGCTCGCGCACCGTATCCACGATGTTCTGCGCATACGTTTCGATGGCCTTCAGGTCCGCCTCGGACCGCCGCCGCTCGGTGACGTCTTCCATCGCCAACACCAGCAACTCCGCATGGCTGCCCGCGCGTAGCTTGCGACCATTGAGCAGCATCACGCGGCGTCCGATGATCGGAAAGGTATGCTCCAGCTCAAAGTCATTGAAAACGGAGCTGGTGGGGATCACGTCTTCAAGAAGTGTCCGCAGAGCGGGAATATCCCACTGTCCGTTGCCTAACTCGTAAATGAGCCGGTTCTCAGTTTCTTCGGCGGAGACTTGAAATGTCTGGTAAAAGGCGCGGTTCGCGGAGCGGACGCGCAAGGTCGTATCCAGCATTAACAGCGGCTCGCGAACGGTGGCCACAATGTCCTGGGCATATGTCTCGATGTCCTCGACTGCGGGCGTCTCATTCATTGACCTCCTCCGTCGCGGCTCGAATCACGCTCAGCCTGCCAAGAAAATGGCAGAGGAGGATGACCAGCGCCATCACGAGAATGGTATGAATGATGCCGCCGCCCATCGGAGTCACGAGCCCCAGTCGCCCAGAGAACCAATGAAGTGAGCGCAATCGTAAGAAGCATAGGGCGGATGGCGGGAGAGTTTAGGTGAGCGGTCGCGAAGATGGGGTGACCGCAATGCCTCGACCAGCGATTTCTCTTCGGCGCGCCCGCTAGGTTTGGTCGCAGGCATTTCAGGAAATAGTGCGGGCGCCTCCAGGGAGGAGTTAGTTCCAGCGCGCGTCAGCGGAAGGTCGCAGTGCCGGCCCAAATTTTTCGGGGAAGTTCCGCAGACTTTTCGGGCCAGCACGGCAGGCATGCGCGATAGTCAGGAGCAGCTGCCGGCACACGAGGACTCCTAAACTCAAAGCCAGCCAGCTTTTCTCCCCTCATGCCCGCGCTTAAATCTAAAATCACCTCCACCGATGCGCTCGTCGGCATCTGGACCGTTGCGCTGGCGTCTTTCATCGTGGCGACGCTCTTTTTCGCCCGCGAGCTGCTGATTCCACTGGCCCTGTCGGCGCTGCTCACGTTTCTGCTCTCGCCGCTGGTTACGCTCATCGAGCGTTGGGTGGGTCGCATCGCGGCGGTGTTGCTGGTCGTGGCGCTGATCTTTACGGGCCTCGGCGGCGCGGGCTGGATGCTGAGCCGGCAACTGGTCGATCTGGCCACGAAGCTGCCTGAATACAAGGGCAACATCGTAACCAAGATTCACGCCTTTGACGCGCCGAAGGGGGGGGCTTTCACCAAGCTTTCCCAGACCGTCGAGGAGCTGAAACAGGAGCTGCCCGGCGGAACGGCACCCGCCGCGCCGACGGTCACCCAAGACTCGGGTAAACCCGAGACCGCGGTATCTTCTCCGCCGAGCGCGCCCTCATCGGCGGTGCCGGTGCAAGTCGTCGAGACCTCCAAAGGCAATCCCATCCAACTCATTGAGTCCATTATCGCACCGCTGCTTGGGCCCTTGGGAACGGCTGCGCTGGTCCTCGTGCTGGTCATTTGCATGCTGCTCCAGCGCGAGGATTTGCGCAGCCGCCTCATCCGGCTCATCGGTCAAGGACGGATCAGTGCCACTACGCGGGCCATGGATGATGCGGGCCACCGCGTTTCGCGCTACCTGCTGATGCAACTTTTGGTGAATGTGACCTACGGCGTGGTCATCGCCGTGGGCCTGTATTTCATCGGCGTGCCAAATGCCGGGCTCTGGGGTGCGTTCGGAACGGTGCTCCGCTTCATCCCCTACATCGGGCCTTGGGTCGCCACCATTCTTCCCACGGTCCTCGCGCTGGCCATCTCTCCGCACTGGACGATGCCCCTGCTCACCGTCGCGCTTTTCGCCGGGACCGAGCTGCTCCTAAACAACGTGATGGAGCCGCTGCTCTACGGCGCGCACACCGGCGTCTCCTCGATTGCGCTGATCGTGGCCGCAGTGTTTTGGACGTGGCTTTGGGGGCCGCTCGGTTTGGTGCTGGCAACGCCGCTCACCGTCTGCCTCGTGGTCATGGGACGCCATGTCCCGCGCCTGTCGTTCCTCAGCGTTGTGCTGAGCGATGAGGAAGCACTCACGCCCGCCGAAGATTGCTACCACCGCCTGCTCACTCCCGGCGACCGCGACGAATTGGAACTGGTCGAGTCCTACTTGAAAGCGAACACGCTGACCGCGCTCTACGACTCCGTGTTCATCCCCGCGCTCACCGCGGCGGAGACCGATGCCCGCGCCGAGTCGCTCGACGAGGAGCAGCTCAGCAACGTCGAGCAGAGCATGCGCGATATCATCGAGGATCTCGGCACGCGCCCGGTAGTGCCGGCCAAGGAAGCGGTGGAGAAGGCCGCGGGCGCAGGCGACGACCAGGCTCCGCCGCCACCGGCGCTCGCGCCGGACTGCCGCGTTTTCTGCCTGCCCGCCCGCGCGGATCGCGATGAAATCGCCGGTGCCATGCTCGTGCAGTTGCTGCGTCAGCAAGGATTCGGCGCGCAAAATGCCCCGGCCAAACTCGTCGCCGGCGAGTTGCTCGCACTGGTCGAAAAGGCGGACGTGGATGTCATCTGCATCTCCGTCGTGGCGCCTTCGACGGTCATTCACGCCCGCTATCTTTGCCTGAAATGTCGGGCGCTTTTACCGAAGGTAAAGATCGTTATTGGCCTCTGGAGCGTGACCGAAGAGGTGCCCGACGCCACCCGGCGCCTGCGCGAATCGGGTGCGGACGAAGTCGTCACCACGCTCGCCGACGCGCTCGTGCAGATGGCCCGGCTAGCTCCGCCCATGATCGAAGAGATGACACCGGCGCCGATTCCCGCAGACGAGGAGGAGCGCCTCGCCGCGCTCGCCGCCCTGAACCTGCTCGACACCGAAGCCGAGCCAGTCTTCGACCGCATCACCGCGAAACTTGCGCGCGTCTTCGAGGTGCCCATTGCCCTCATCACGCTCGTCGATCGCGACCGGCAGTTTTTCAAATCGCAGATCGGACTGCCCGCGGACCTCGCCCAGGCGCGCCAGACGCCGCGCAGCATTTCCGTCTGCGGCCACGTCGTCGCGAAGAACCAGGTGATGGTCATCGAGGATCTCGCACGCGACCGGCGTTTCGCCAATAATCCGGTGCTCAAGGAGCACGGCATTCGTTTCTACGCGGGCGCACCGCTCCTCGCGCCGAATGGCCTGCCCATCGGCGCGCTCTGCCTGATGGACTTGAAGCCGCGCCAGATCACCGAGCGCGAAAAGCGTCTGCTCCTCGAATACGCCAACGAAGTCATGGAAGAGATCGCCAAGCGCACCCCGCAAATCTCCGCAGCCACGACGTCCACCCCGGGCGCGAACGCGTCGGCGCGGTTGCTCGATGAGCAGACGGGGGAGCCAATCTTGGGCAACGAGGCTACCGCATGATGGCCGACCCCAGAAACGCTGCCCACCCCCGCGCTTGGTCCTTTCTTGCCTGCGTCATCTGTTTGTTGGGCACGATCCTGCCCGGCACCAGCGTTTTGAGTCAGGAATCGAAGTCCCCCCCCCGCGAAGACGGACCCCCGGCGAAGTCCCATCCTCCCCGAAGGAAAAAACCCGCGCCGGCCCAGGTCGAGGACGTTTCCCCGGCCACCCCGCAGCCGAAGCCGAAGGTCATTCCCGACCCCGACTTGGGATCCAGGAAGAAGTCGCCAGTCGGGGAGGGCGAGGCGAGTCCGCTCCCACCGGAGAAAGCAAGCCACGCACCGGCGGCCACCATCGAAGCCGAACAGCTCGCAGATTTCGCCGCCCAACCTCCAGCGGTGCAGCAGCTCATTTCGGCGGCTCTGGCCCTGACCAAACTGAACCTCACCTACACCTATGGCTCGTCCGATCCCGCCAGCGGCGGGATGGATTGCTCGGGGACCATTTACCATCTGCTGCGATCCCAAGGCTTCAAAGACGTGCCCCGCGATTCCAGTTCGCAATATATCTGGGCGCGCCAGCGGGGCCAATTTTTCGCCGTAGTCAGCACCGAGGCCGATGGCTTCGAGTTCAAGGATCTGCAACCCGGCGACCTGATGTTTTGGAGCGGCACCTACCAGACAGGCCGCGCCGTGCCGATCTCGCATGTCATGCTTTATCTCGGGCGGGAAAAAGCCGGCGGCAAGCACGTCATGTTCGGCTCCAGCGATGGCCGGAGCTATAACGGCATCCAGCGATGGGGCGTCAGCGTCTTCGACTTCAAGATGCCGAAAATGGACGCCGCCAAACCGGACAAGCATGTGGATTTTGTCGGCTACGCCCGCATCCCCGCCCTCCGCGACTCCCCCACCGTCGCGGTTGCGGCTGCCAAGGCTGCCGTCGTCGCCGCCAAGGTCCCTGCGCTCGCTTTCAAGGAAGAGACACCCCCGCCCAAGGAGGATGCCGCGCCCGTGCCGACCCCGGCCGAGGCCCTCCGCGAACCGCCCCGCGGCAGCCCGGAGCGCAAGGCCATCATGGATGCCTTGCGTACCGCCAGATTCCCGGGGAAGTCCAACGAGGTGATCTTCCAGGTGCAATCCCTCAAGACGCACAACGGCTGGGCGTGGACCGAGGTGACGCCGCAGACTCCCGGTGGCAAAGTCGTCGCCGCTCGCTTCTCCGCGCTTCTGCAGCTCGAAGCCGGACAATGGAAAACAGTGGATGTCAGGCCGTCTCCCGGGCGCGCCCAAGCCGCAGATTCTGTCTCGACGAAGAGCCTGGCCGAAATGTTCCCCGGCGTGCCCGCCGACATCCTGCCGAAAATGCGGGAATGATTTTGGAAGCCGCCGCGGGCGCGATGGGGGGCCTCGACGGGCGGAGTTTTGGGTTCGGCGGCATTGCTCGGCCCTACCGCGGCAGGTCGCACTTGCCGAGCCGCACCACCTCATCCAGTCCCTCGCACAGGCCGCGGACTTCCCAGCCCTGGCCTTTCTGGATGCGCGCCGCGGCGTTGTCTCCGTCTTTCGGCGTGATTAGGAGCGTCACTGCACCGAAGGCATTCTTCTCCTCGCGAAATCGGTATTCGTTCGTCGAAAAGGCGCACTGCACCCAAGTGCCGCTGCTGCCGCCGGTGAGATAGACGTGGTAAAATTTCGCGTCTGACGGGTCGGGGCGGTAGCCGCCGACGACGCCGTGGACCGTGATTTTCTGGCCCTTGTAAGTCTTGTCCGCGCGGCTGCGGTCTCCGGCGTAGGCGAGCAGCAGGGTCTCGGCGGGCACCACACTGCCGGCATCCGCGCGGGCGACGGGCACATGGCTGTTTTGCAGCTTCTCGATGGCCGTGCGCACGGCCACGGCGTCGTCGAGCTTGCCCGCCACAGTGAAGGATTTTTTCAACTCGATGAGCTTCGGCAGCGCGTCCTGCACGATCTGTGCGACGAGCTCCTGCATCTTCGTCAACTGCTGCGCCTGGAGCGCCCGCAGCGACTTAGGCTCGGCCACGTAGTTGCGCTCGCTCAGCGTGTGCTCTTGGGCCAGCCGTCCGCGCTCGTCGCGCACGGTCAGCGCGCCTTCGAGGTCGGCGGCTTTCTGCAGCGTGTTCTGCAACTCGCCGAGCGCGTCCTCGTACTTGCCCAGCACATCGCGCCGGACGCTGGCGATTCTCTCCTCGCACTTCAGCGCCTCGCTTTCGCCGAGGTTCACGTTCGCCACGGGATTGGGCGCCGCGGCGGCGGGTGAAAGCGCGAGCGCGCCGGCGAGCACAATGGAGAGGAGGCGGGAGGCGGTCATCGGATGGGATTCATCGCATAGCCGGTTACTTTTGTCCGGTCACGACTTTGCGAAAACCATCGAGGTAACCCTCCACGAAGCCGCGCTGCCAGCGCTCCGTCCGCTCGGGACTTTCGCCCGCCTGCGCGCGCGCCAGAGGTTCCACGTCGGCGGGCTTCGGGAGCTTCCCATCGCGCGTCGCCCTCCCCTGCCCCAGCGCAAAGCCGGCGGTGTAGCCGTCTTCAAAAGGATGGGTCTCCACCGGCGCCTGCCGCACCACCGGAGCCTGCCGCACCACCGGGGGCGGCACCACGGGCGTGACGGGCGCTGCTTTCTCCCGGCCGCAGGCGGCCAAAACCAGCGCTGCCATGAGACTCCACGCGCCCGTTTTCACGGCACCACCTCCTGCGCCGGGCCGCCCGTCCAGTCGCGCGCTTTGGCGGCGAATTTCATCGGCACCCGCCACGCGCGCGCGCGCATCTGGCCGCCCGCCTCCAGCACCTCCCCGCGCACGATGACCAGCGCCCCATCCGGCGGCTGCAGCGCCACCTGCGCCGTGGCCAGCGCGCCAAACGCCACCACACTCCCGCGCGGCAGCGCCGCTGTGCGCACCACATCCCGCGCCCGCCAGTAGGCCGCGGGCGCGGTGTAGGCGTGCTGATTCGTCTCCCGCCAGCCCTCCAGCGTGATGGGCCCAAACATCCGCACCAGCACCGCCAGCCCCAGCACCACGCCGAGCGCGAGGCCCGGCTTGATCCACGGATTCGGCACGTGCCGCACCACCACCAGCTCCGTCACCGGCTGCCACTGCTCCATGCCCTCCCGCCAGTACAGCGTCTCCAGCGCGATGAGCCCCGCATTCAGCATGTGGTCGATCTGCGGGATGGTGTACGGCCCGCGCTGTTCCCCCTGGATGTGGACGTAAAAAACCTCGGGAGAAATCATGGCGGGAGTGTCAAAACGCGGGCCCAAACTTTCACGCACGCCGCCCCGTTGACAAGCAACTCTCTCACCCGCTCGGGCGCCCCGGGCGGTGGGATTTTTCCACTGCCGCATTTACTCCCTCCGCCGCGTCCGCGTAATTTCCCCGTCCCATGTCCCACCAAAAATCCGACGGAATGAACTACGCGCCCGAGGGCAAACCCGCGCCGGTCGTGGAAAAAGGTGAGTTTGTATTCGCGGCAGCGGCCCTCGATCACGGCCACATCTACGGCCAGTGCAAAGGGCTCACCGAAGCCGGCGGCGAGCTGCGCTACGTCTATGATCCCGACGCGGAAAAGGTCGCAAAATTTTGTCGGACCTTCCCCTCGGCCCAGCCGCTGCCCAGTCTCGCTGCGCTCCTCGACCACGCGGACCTCCACCTCGTCACCGCCGCCGCCGTGCCCAGCGAGCGCGGCCCGCTCGGCTTGCGCGTCATGGATGCGGGCAAGGATTACTTCACCGACAAAACGCCGTTCACCACCGCGGCGCAGCTCGCCGCCGCGCGCGCGAAAGTGCAGGCCACGGGCAAAAAATACATGGTCTATTTCAGTGAGCGCCTGCATGTGGAATGCGCGGTGCGCGCGGGCCAGCTTATCGAGCAGGGCGCCATCGGGCGCGTCGTGCAGGTCATGGGCCTTGGGCCGCACCGCAGCTCGCCCGCATCGCGGCCCGCGTGGTTTTGGTCGCGGGAAAAAACGGGCGGCATCCTTTGCGACATCGGCTCGCATCAGTTCGAGCAGTTTCTCCACTACGCTGGGGCGAAAAGCGCCCGCATCGTAAATGCGCAGGTCGCCAACTACCACCACCAGCAGTTCCCCGAATTCGAGGACTGGGGCGAGGCCAACCTCGTGGCCGACAACGGCGCGACCAACTACATCCGCGTGGATTGGCTAAACCCCGACGGCCTCCGCACCTGGGGCGACGGCCGCACCTTCATCCTCGGCACCGCCGGCTACATGGAGCTGCGCAAGTATGTGGATGTCGCGCGCGAAGCCGAGGGCGACCAGCTCTACCTCGTGGATCATCAAGGCGAGCACCACATCCGCTGCCACGGCGAAGTGGGCTACCCCTTCTTCGGCCAGCTCATCCTCGACTGCCTGAACCGCACCGAGAACGCCATGACCCAGGAGCACGCCTTCCTCGCCGCCGACCTCTGCCTCCAAGCCCAGGCGCAGGCCCGAAAAATAGAGGGGTGAGGGCGGGACGCCCCGCCGCGCAACGAAAGATTCCAAACCGTTTCTAGCTGAAAAAGTCCTTCGCCTTTTCCAGTAAGCTGCGGTTCATCGGGGAGTTTTCCTCGCCCATGAGTTCGGCGAATTCGGCGAGCTTGGCGCGCTGGTCGGCATTGAGCTTGGTGGGCACTTCGACGATGAGGCGGACGATGAGGTCGCCGCGCGCGCCGGAGTTCAGCGAGGGGATGCCTTTGCCGCGCAGCTTGAAGGCGGTGCCGCTCTGGGTGCCGGCGGGGACTTTGAGTTGGGCCTGGCCTTCGAGGGTGGGCACCTGCTGCTCGCCGCCGAGGGTGGCGATGCTGAAGGAGACGGGCACTTCGCAAAAAAGGTTGCTCTCCTCGCGCTCAAAGACCTCGTGCTCCTTGATGTGGATGACCACGTAGAGGTCGCCGGGCGGGCCACCGCGCAGCCCGGCTTCGCCATTGCGCACGCTGCGCAGGCGCGAGCCGTCCTCGATGCCGGCGGGGATTTTCAGCTTGATGCGGGTGGGGGCCTCGGAGCGGCCTTCGCCGTTGCATTTGCGGCAGGGGCGGTCGATGACCTGGCCGGTGCCGCGGCAGCGCGGGCAGGTCTGGGAGACTTGGAAAAAGCCGCGCGAACTGATGACCTGGCCGCGTCCGCCGCAGTCGCGGCAGGCGACGGCTTGCGAGCCCTTTTCCGCGCCGCTGCCGTGGCAGACGGTGCAGCCTTCGAGCTTGCTGACTTCGATCTCCTTGTCGCAGCCAAAGGCCGCCTCTTCGAGCCGGATCTGCATGTCGTAGCGCAGGTCGGAGCCGCGCTGCTTGCCGTCCCGCGACGGCGGCGGCTGCGCACCCTGGGCGCCGCCGAAGAACTGCTCGAAAATGCCCCCGCCAGCGCCGCCGCCGCCGCTCGCGCCGAAGACCTCGCGGAAAATATCGAACGGGTCGTGCGCCGCGCCACCGGCGCCGCCGCGCGCGCCGGCGCCCTGGGCAAAGGCGGCGTGCCCAAAGCGGTCGTAGGCCGCGCGTTTTTCCGCATCGATGAGCACCTCATAGGCGGAGCCGAGTTCCTTGAACTTCTCTTCCGCGCTGTGGTCGCCGGGGTTTTTGTCCGGGTGGTATTTGACCGCGAGCTTGCGGTAGGATTTTTTGATTTCATCCCCGGTGACGGTGCGGGTCACCTCGAGGATTTCATAGTAGTCGCGCTGGGCCATGCGGGTCGTCGTTGGCTATTGCGCCGCGCCTTTGGACACCACCACCGTCGCCGGTCGCAGCAGCCGTTCGCGCAGCTTGTAGCCGCGGCGGAGCTGGCGGACCACGGTGCCCTCGGGCACGGCCGCGCTTTCTTCCTGGGCTACGGCCTCGTGGACGTTCGGGTCGAAGACTTGGCCCTCGCCATTGACCGGCTCGACGCCGCTGCCGAGGAGGAAATCGTTGAGCTGTTTGGCCACCATGTCCATGCCCATGAGGATGGGGGAATTTTCCGCGCCGGTGCGCGCGGCATTCAGGCCCAGCTCGAAGCTGTCGAAGATCGGGATGAGGCGTTCGAGAAAGGAGGCGTTGGCAAATTTCACGGCGTCCTCCTTTTCGCGCGCGGCGCGTTTGCGGAAGTTTTCAAAGTCCGCCTGGCTGCGCAGCGCGAGGTCGCGAAAGCGCTGGAGGTCGCCCTGCATCTGCGCGACGAGCGAGTCCTCGGTGACCTCGGGTTTGGTCTCGGGCGCTTCGTCTTCGTCAGCGGCGGCGGCGGCGGCGGCGGGTGTAGTGTCAGTAGGGTCTTGGCTCATAGAAGTTACTTTTTGCGGATGACGATCAGGGTGATGTCATCGTGCTGCGGCTGGCTGCCGACGAACGCGCGGAGGTCATCCGTCAGCTTGGTGATGATCCCGGCGGCACCGTCGGCGGCGCTCGCCTGGATCGCTTGGATCACGCTCGGCATCCCGAATTCGTCGCCCGCCGCGTTGAGCGCTTCGGTCACGCCGTCGGTGTAAAGAACGAGGCAGTCATCAGGCTCCAGCGTCAGGGAAAAATCGGACGTGACCCTATTGAACACACTCCCGCTGTCAATGCCCAGGGCCATGCCCGGCGGGTTGATTTTGGACACGCTCCGGTCGCGCGCGCTGTAGAGCAGTGGTGCGTCGTGGCCAGCCCGGCTGAGCATCACCACAGGGCTGCCGCGCTCGAGGATCGCGTAGGCCATGCTGATGAACATGTCCTCCTTGATGTCGGGAAAAAGCTGCGCGTTGACCACGCGCAGCGCATTGGCCGGCGAGAGCTGTCCCTCGGCGCGCGAGCGCAGCACGCTGCGGCACATGGCCATGATGAGCGAGGCGGGCACGCCTTTGCCGGACACGTCGGCGATGGCCACGCCGCAGTGGGTTTCATCCACCGGGATGTAGTCGTAGTAGTCGCCGCTGACCTGCTTGGCCGGGACATTGATGCCGGCGATCTGGAAGCCCGCGACTTCTGGCGCATTGGCGGGCAGGAGGATGCGCTGGATCTCGTGGGCCACGGCGAGGTCCTGGTCGAGGCGGCGCTTTTCCGCGGCCTCGGAAAAGATGATCGCGTTGTAGAGCGCAAAGGCCGACTGCTCGGCGATGGCTTTGAAGATCTGGAACTCCGCGGACTGAAACGGCTCGCTCTCCGGGCCGCGCGCGATAGCCAGGACGCCGAGGTTTTGCTCGCCGTAATTCAGCGGGCAAAGCATGGCGCTCGTGACCTGCAGGGCGGAGGCGCGCAGCGGCCCGAGGCGGCTGTCCTCACCGCGCAGGAGCAGCGGCTCGCGGTCGCGCCAGACCGCGCCGAGCGTGCCCTCGCCCGAGCCCACGGCGTGGAGGCGCACATGGCTCGGCCAGGCAAAGCCCGGCTCGCTGAGCAGCGCCGCGGGCACCTCGAAAAACGGCGGGCAATTGCGCGTGGCAAAGGCCGGCCGCAGCATCTGGCCCGAGGAATCGGTGAGATAGACCGCGCCGCCGTGCGCCCCGAGGATGCGCAGCGCGCCTTCGACGATGAGCACATGCAGATCCGACGGCTTGCTCGTGTCCGAGAGCGCCGCGCCGAGGCCGTGCAGAAAATCAAAGACCCGCGTCTCCTCGAGCTGAATTTTTTCCCGCGCCCGTCGCAGCGCCACGATCATCTCGCGCTGCCGCCGGTACACGGAGATGAAGGAGCCCGCCGTGACGGCAAACAGCGCGAAGAAAATGGGGCCCCACATGCAGCGCCTACCGGGCGAGGTGCAGATCCTGTTTCAGGTAATCGATCACGTCTTTGAACTTCGCCGCATTCGCCCCGTCCGCGGTCACGCAGGCCTCGTGCGCTTCGAGCATCGTCTGCGTCTGCGTGAGCTTGTCCACGGGCGTGCCGTCCAGCGGCGTCGTCGGTGCCGCCGGGGCGGGTTCGCCGGGCTCGTCGCCGCCGAGCGTGAAAAGCTGATCCAGCCCCAGATTGGTCAGCAGATCCCGGTTGCGCTCATTGAGATTCACCGCCCGCAGTTCCCCCTGCCCCAGCCCGCGCAAGGCCAGCCCGATCGCCGCCAGCGTGCCCATGAAAGTCGAGTCCATCAGCGGACAATTCCGCAGATCGACCACAAACTCGCGGTGCCCGCGATTGATCATTTCCTTGGAAAATTCCTTCAGCCCGGTGCTGTTGAGAAACGTCCCCTTGCCCTCGACCCGCACCAGGACGGTACGGTTCGCGAGGCCGACGAGGATGGAAGGATGGGCAGTCACAGCTAGTTATTTGGATGCGTCCGCCGCCGGCCGTTCGACGCATGCGGCGCGATCTTGGGTCGCGGAGACCATTTGGCCTGGCGGCAAAATTTTCATCTCCCGGTCAGTTCCAGAGGAACGATTGCGTGAGCGCGACGATCTTCCCGTTTTCGATCAGCAAAGCCCGCCAGCCGGTGATTTTCCCCTCCTGCTTGTAGTCGTCGCCGATCACGCGGAAGTCGCTCGTCACCGAGCCCTTCACGCCCTTGTAAAAAAGCTCCCTGCCCTGCACATAAGCGCCCAGATTTTGCTGCCGGTACTCGAGACGGATGGTCACGTCCGCCGCGCGTTTCACGCGCCAGAAAAAAGTGAAGTAATGCCCGTAGCGCTGCTCGCGGTCGTAGCCCGACACCGCGCCGAAATTGATCCGCTGCCGCTCAAAGGCGATCATCGGATCGAGGGTCGGCTTTTCGAGATCGCGGTCGTTGAGCAGCGTCTTGGTCTTGCGAAACTGAAAGGCGTCGTCGAGCGCCAACGGGAGCACTTTCGCTTTGTCGAGCTGCCGCGGCGGCTCGGCCGCGGGGCTGGCGCCCGCGCAGACGAGCGCGGCGAGCGTGGAAAGAAGTCGTTTCATTTGGGGGCGGAAAGTAAGCGGGGGTGCCTGGCGGTGTCAAACATCGCACTGGGCATGCCAGCCGCGCAGATTTGTCATTTGCGAGGTGTGACGCGCTCCGCTCCCATCCTGTTCGATCCATGATCCACATCCGTTACCACCGCGGCCTCGAACTCCCCGCCCACCGCCTTTGGCTTGATCCGTGGGACGCACGACCCTTCGCCTTTGTCTCCCACGCGCACAGCGATCACATCGCCGCGCACGCCGAAGTCATCGCCAGCGCCGGCACCGCGCGACTCATGCAGGCGCGCCTCGGCGGCACCCGGCGCGAGCATGTTCTGGAGTTTGGTGAAAGGCGGGAGTTTGCCGATTTTGCGCTTACGCTTTTGCCCGCCGGCCACATCTTCGGCTCGGCGCAAAGCTTTGTGGAAAGCCCCGCCGGCACGCTGCTTTACACCGGCGATTTCAAACTGCGCCCCGGCCTTTCCGCCGAGCCCGCGCAATGGCGGCACGCCGACACCCTCATCATGGAGACGACCTACGGCCTGCCGAAATACTGCATGCCGCCCACCGCCGAAGTCCTCGCCCAAATGGTCGCCTTCTGCCACGACGCGCTCGCCGACGGCGCGGTGCCCGTGCTGCTCGGCTATTCGCTCGGCAAGGCTCAGGAAATTTTGTGCGCGCTCCTCGCCGCCGGGCTCACGCCGATGCTCCACGGTGCGGTTTTCAAAATGACCGAAATCTACCGCGCGCTCCGCCCCGATTTCCCCACCGGCTACGTCCCCTACGCCGCCGGTGCGACCGGCGGCAAAGTGCTCGTCTGCCCGCCCAGCGCCAACCGCACGCTCATGCTCACGCGCATCAAAAACCGCCGCACCGCCGTGCTCACCGGCTGGGCGCTCACGCCCGGCGCGACCTTCCGTTTCCAATGCGACGCCGCCTTTCCGCTCACCGATCACGCCGACTATCCTGATCTCATCCGCTACGTGGAACTCGTGCAGCCCAAACGTGTGCTCACCCTCCACGGCTACGCCGCCGCCTTCGCCGCCGACCTCCGCGAGCGCGGCTTCGATGCCTGGGCGCTCAGCGAGGAAAACCAACTCGACCTCCCTCTGCGCCAGCCGGGCAAAACTGCGACGGCTCCGGCCGCCGCTGCCGGGGAAGCTGCCAGCCTCCCCCTCAGCCGCGCGCGAGAAAACTCTCCCGCGCCATCCTCTTTTGCCGCCTTCGCCGCGCTCGGTGGCCAGCTCGCCGCCACCACCAGCAAGCTGAAAAAAACCACGCTGCTCAGCACCTGGTTCCGCACCCTCGACGAAGCGGCCCTGCCTCTCGCCGCCGTCTATCTCACCGGCAATCCTTTTGCCCAGGCCGATCCCCGGTCCGTGCAGACCGGCTGGGCCATCATCCGGCGCGCCCTCCTCGCCGTGAGCAAACTCGGCGAACAGGCGCTCCGCGAAATCTCCCGCCGCCACGCCGACGCCGGCAAAACCGCCTACGAGGCGCTTCTCGGCCACACCGCCGCCGAGCCGTTTTCACTCGCCGATTCCGCCGTCTTTTTCGCCGACATGCAGCGCGCCCGCGGCCCGCTCGCCAAAACCGAGCGCCTGCAAAGCCAGCTCGCCCGGGTGTCCGCCGCGGAAGGCAGCTACCTCGTCCGCATCCTCACCGGCGACCTCCGCATCGGTTTAAAAAGCGGCCTCGTCGAAGAAGCGCTCGCCGCCGCCTTTGGTGTTACTCTCGATGAAATCCGCGCAGCCCACATGCTCACCGGCGACCTCGGCGAGACCGCGCTGCGTGCCCAAAACCGCACCCTCGCCGAAACCAAGCTCCGCCTCTTCCACCCCATCCAACCCATGCTCGCCAGCCCCGAGTCGAGCGCAGAAGCCATCTGGAACCGCATCGCCACTTCCCGCGCGTGGGCCGAGGACAAGTATGACGGCATCCGCGCCCAGCTCCACATCGCCGACGGACGCGCGGAAATTTTCACCCGCGACCTGCACCGCGCCACCGGTCAGTTCGCCGACCTCGCCCGCGCCGCCCGCGCCTTTCCGCGCGCCGCCATTTTCGACGGCGAAATCCTCGCCCACGACGCCACCCGCAAGCTCACTTTTTTCGACCTGCAAAAGCGCCTTGGCCGCAAAACCGAGGACGACCTTTTCCTCGGCGCGAGCGACATCCCGGTCGTCTTCCGCGCCTTCGACCTCCTCGCGCTCGACAGCAACCCGCTGCTCAAATGCCCGCTCGCCGAACGCCGCGCGCTCCTGGAAAAGCTCACCCTCCCCGCCGCCCTCGAAATCGCGCCCATCCACGCCATCGGCAGCGCCGGCGAGATCGACGCCGCCTTCGCCGCCGCGCGCGCCCGCGGCCACGAGGGGCTGATGGTCAAAGACCCCGCGAGCCTTTACACGCCGGGCCGCCGCGGCCTCGCGTGGCTGAAATTGAAAAAGGAAATGGCCACGCTCGATGTCGTTGTCACCGCCGCCGAGCAGGGCCACGGGCGGCGCAGCCACGTCCTCAGCGACTACACTTTCGCCGTACGCGACGACGCCACCGGCGCGCTGCTCACCATCGGCAAAGCCTACTCCGGCCTGACCGACGAGGAGATCGAAGAACTCACCGCGCACTTCACCGCCACCACCACCGCGCAGCGCGGCCATCGGCGCGAGGTGCGCCCCGAGATCGTGCTCGAAATCGCCTTCGATTCCATCCAGCCCAGCGCCCGCCACGCCAGCGGACTAGCCCTGCGCTTTCCCCGCATCAAAGCCATCCGCCGCGACAAAAAACCCGCCGACATCGACACCCTCGCCCACGCCCGCAGCCTCGTGGCGCGGGCAGCGCCGTAAACGCGGCGCAGGCTTCCAGTCAGGGACTGTCCGGCGGGCATCCCTGCCCGGCGAAAAGGCAAGCAGCGGGCAGCCATGTCCGCGCGACTAGACCGCGATCCACCGCAGCCCCAGTTGCAGCCACAGCGGAATGGTCAGCAGCCCCACCGCCGAGGTCGCCACGATGAGCCGCAGCGCCATGCCGGGATCACCGCCGTAGTGCTTTGCCAAAATCACCGGGATCACTGCGCACGGCATGGCCGCCTGCACGAGGATGACGCGGCGCAGCTCCACCGGGCACGGCAGCCAGCGGGCCAGCGCCAACATGAGCAGCGGCAGCACCCCGAGCCGCAGCACGCACGCGCCGAATGAATCCGCCGCGCCGGCCTTGAAATTCAGCTCGCGCATTTGATCCGCAAAAGTCGCTCCCGTCAGCACGAGCCCGAGCGGGATCGCCGCCACGCCCAGCCCGTGCACCGCCTCCAGCGCGAAGCCCGGCAGCCACGCGCGCCCGCCGGCAAAATGCAGCGCGACGGCCAGCAGGATCGTCACCACTGGCGCATTGAAAACATGCGTCCACACGCGCCGCGGCGCGGCCCCGCTGATGAGCATGATGCCGAGCGTCCACAGCGCCGTCTCCACGCCGAGATTGTGGATGAAAAGCACCGCACTCGTACGCTGATCGGCGCGGTCAAAAATTTTCTGAATCAGCGGCAGCGCGATGTAGCCGTAGTTGTAAATGCCCGTGGTGAAGGCAAACGTCCGCCGCGCCCGCGGTTCGCGCACCCCAAAGAGCGGCGCGGCCACGAAACACAGCGCATAACCCGCCGCCACCGTGACGAAGCCCGCCACCGGCGCGAGCAGGATGTTGCCCGCCTGATTGAGCGCCTCGTTGCCGAGGATTTTGTCGAGGATGAGGCACGGGAAAAGCAGGTTCACCACCACCCGCAGCAGGCTCGCGTCCGCCTCCGCGCTCAGCCACCCCACGCGGCGGATCCCCCACCCCGCGGCGATCATCACAAACACCGGCGCGACCGCGAGCAGCAGCGGCAGGTAGTCGGTCACCGCCGCTCCTGCCCCATCAGCGGATCCGCCTTCATCAGCGCCGCAAATTCCTCCGCCTTCAACGGCCGGTATTGCTTGGACAGCGCCGCGACTTCCAAATCGGTCATCCCCCGCGGAATCGTGATCACGCCATCGCGCACCTTGCGGTCGATGACCACATCGACCACCTGATGGATGCCCTTCGGCGTCACCACAAAGATCACCAGCGAGCTGCCCTTGCGCTCCGTGCTGAGCACCTCGAGATCGATCCGGCCCTTGTTATCCAGCTTGAAACACGCGCCCCACGAACCGTCCGTCACCTGGAACGGAAACATCGCCTTGATGCTCTGCTCGCTGATCGACGGCACCTTCTCGATGTAGGCCGCGCGCTCGGGATTGTGCAGCGTGATCGGCTTGGAAAAAGCGTCCGTGTCCCGCGCATTGGCCTCGGCATAAAAGCGCACGGTCACCGCCGGCTTTTTCGCCATGCCGAGGCAGGCCAAAGCACACACGACAGATAGCAGGCGAAGCACGGATTTCATGGCGCGGAGTCTCGGCGCTCGCCTTGCCCTTTGCCAATCCCGAATCGTGCGCTACATCAGCGCGATGAAACCCCGCCCCTTTCTCCCCATCCTCGCCGCGCTCTCGCTCGCCGCCCACGCCGCCGAAGAGACGCCGCCCGCGCCGCCCAAGCCCGGCCTCATGCACCGCCTGCTCCACCCTTTCGGCGGCAGCCCCGCCGCCCCTGCGGCCAAGGCCAAGGACGTTAATCTGAAAGGCCTCGAAATGACCGTCACCGTCGAGCCCGCCGTGCCGAAGCTCGCGGAAACCCGCGAAATCAAAGTCACCGTCACCCTCGCCAACAAAGGCGGAAAGCTCGTCCAGCTTGATTTTCCGACCACCCAGCGCATCGAGGTGCTTTTGAAAAACCAGGCCGGCAAACGGGTCGTGCAATGGTCCGAAGACAGGGCCTTCACCAACGACCCTACCCTCGTCGCCATCAACCCGCGCGAGCGCCTCGAATACGCCGCCACCGTTTCCACCCGCGACCTCGTGGCCGGCGAGACCTACAGCATCGAGGCCTTTTTCCCGAACTTCGACCAGCTCCGCAAAACGCTCAAACTGACGCCAGAGAAGTAACGCGCGCGTTCTTCAATCCGGCACTTTCTCGAGCAGCGCCCGCAGCGCACCGAATTTCCCCCTCACCGCCTCCACCGACACCGGCGCATTCAGCACCTGCGTCGCGTTTTTGTGCTCCACCCACTCCGGTGGCAGCTCCTTGATGAACGAACTTGGCGTCCCCGGCATCGGGCTCCCCCACTTGATCCGATGCCCGCACCACGTCAGCGCCAGCGTCTGCCGCGCCCGCGTGATGCCGACGTAAAGCAGCCGCCGCTCCTCATCCAACGTGCCCTCCACTTTCGAGCGGTCGTGCGGCAGCAGTCCTTCCTCGAGCCCGATCAGATAGACGTGCGGAAACTCCAGCCCCTTCGCGGCGTGCAGCGTGATGAGCGTCACGCCGCTGCCCTTGGATTCCTCGTCCTCCTCCTTCTCCTCGCGTAGCAGCATCGCGTCGAGAAAGTCGCGCAGCCCCGTGCCCTTCTTCGCCGCGTCATCGTCAAACCACCTGACCATTTCCGTCACCTTGCTCTCGCGCTTCAGCCCCTCTTCCGGCGTCTTGCACGAGCGCCGGAGATCTTCGAGGTATTTCGTCTCGTGGATGAACGCGCGCAGCACCGCGGCCTGATCGGAGAGCGGCGTGTTCAGCTTCGTCTCCCATGCATCGAGAAACCCCGTGAACGCCGCGATCGCGTCCGCCGCGCGCTTCGTGATCGAGCTGCGAAACTCCGCATCCTGCAGCGCTGCAAAGACGCTGCACCGCTTCTGCGCGCTCAGCTCCGTGGCCCGCTCCACCACCGACGGCCCGATCCCGCGCGCCGGCACATTGATGATCCGCAGCAGCGAAACGTCGTCGTCCGCATTCAGTAGCACGCTCGCGTAGGCCAGCAGATCCTTGATCTCGCGCGCGTCGAAAAAACTTTTCCCGCCCACCACGCGATACGGAATCCGCAGCTCGCGCAGGTGCGTCTCGAGCAGCCGCGACTGCGCGTTCATGCGAAAAAGGATCGCGAAATCCTCGTGCTTCGCATTCTCCGTCACCGTGCGCTGCGCGATCTCATTCGTGATGAACTCCGCCTCCTGCCGGTCGTCCTGCATCCCCACCACGCGCACCTTGGCCCCGCCCTCCTGCGCGCTCCAGAGTTGCTTCGGCCGGCGGCGCGGATTGTTTTTAATCAGCGCGTTCGCCGTGCCGAGGATCGCGTTCGTCGAGCGGTAATTCTGCTCCAGCTTCACCACCACCGGGTTCGGAAAGTGCGCCTCGAACTCCAGGATGTTGCCCACCTCCGCGCCCCGCCAGCCGTAGATGGACTGATCGTCGTCGCCCACCACCGCCACATTGTTGCGCGCATCAGTGAGATTCGTCACCAGCTCTAGCTGGAGCCGGTTCGTGTCCTGAAACTCATCCACCATCAGGTAGCGAAATTTCCGCTGCCACTTCTCCCGCACCGCGGCGTGCTCCGTCAGCAGCTTGTAGGTGAGCAGCAGCAGATCGTCGAAATCCACCGCGTTCATCGTCTTCAGCTCCTGCTGATACCGCGCGAAAACCGCCGCCACGAGCGACTGCTCCTCCCCCGGTCTGACCTCGCTCCACCCATTGCCCTTCGCTTTGCTGATCAGGCTCTGTGCCACGTTCGCCTCCAGCTTTTCATCCTTCGCCGCCGTGCGCGTGATGATCTTTTTGATCAGCCCCGTCGTGTCGCCCTCGTCGTAAATGCTGAAGTTCCGCTTGTAGCCCAGCTTGTCGATGTCCTGCCGCAGCACCCGCACGCAGAGCGCGTGAAAGGTGGACATCGTCACCGGCTTGGCCTGCTCCGGCGTCACCAGCTTCGCCAGCCGCTCCCGCATTTCCTTCGCCGCCTTGTTGGTAAAAGTGACCGCCAGGATGTGCGCCGGATCGACCCCCTGCGCGATGAGAAATGCCACCCGCGCCGTGATCACCCGCGTCTTTCCCGTCCCCGCTCCGGCCAGAATCAGCAGCGGCCCCTCCGTCGTCCGCACCGCGCGCTCCTGCTCGGGATTGAGATCAAATAGACGGAAGCCGGACATGGAGCGCGACAGAATGGCGAGCGAGGTCCGCCGCGCAAGTGCGCGCTCGGGAAAAATTTCCCTTTCCCCGCTGTCAAAGTGGGACCGTCAGACTTACCGCCGACCGGTCACAGCAGTCGCGTTTTCCAGCCATCATTTCCTGTTAAAAAAGCTCACCTTGGGCTGGCTTGGCTGCTGCGACTACCGGCGTGGCCGTGGGTGCGGGAGAGTACCTGCCGGCGGCTTCGGCGCGGACTTCGGCGAGGAGGGATTTGAATTCGCACTTTTCGAGCTCGGCGGCGAGTTCCGCGGGGCGTGGTTTTAACACCAAAGCTGTGAGCGGCGATGGGAGCGGGAGGTCGAGGTCGAGGCGGACCATTTCGCGGTTTTGCTCGATCTGGGCGCGGGCGGCTTGGAGCTTTTCGCGGATGCGGTCGTTTTTTACGGCGTCGAGGTCGGCGAGGAGGGTGACGAGCGAACCGTGGGTGGCGAGGAGGGTGGCCGCGCCTTTGGGGCCGAGGCCGGGGACGCCGGGGATGTTGTCGGCGCTGTCGCCGATGAGGGCGAGGACGTCGGCGATCTGCGGCGGGGTGACGTTCCACTTTTTCCGCACGGCGTCGGCACCGAGGAGGGCGAAGGTGTCGCTGGGCGCGGCGAGGTCGGCCTTGCTGGTGGAATAGACTTTGACGCGGTCGTTGACGAGTTGGAAAAGGTCTTTGTCGTTGGTGGCGAGGACGGTTTCATCGCCGCGGCCGTGGGCGGCGATGGCGTAGGAGGCCATGAGGTCGTCGGCCTCGGTGTCGGGCAGGGAGAGGCTGGCGAAGCCGAGAAAGGGAACGAGATTTTGGATGAAGGTAAGCTGGTCGCGCATGGGCGCGGGCATTTCGGCGCGCTGCTGTTTGTAGGCGGGCTGGAGGGCGACCCGGCGCTGCGGCATGCCGCAATCCCAGACGACGGCGCCGAGGTCGGGGGCAAGGTCGCGCACCATGCGGCGGACGGTTTTGACGAAGCCGTAGATGGCGTTGACCGGAACGCCGGCGGAAGTGGAGAGGTCGCGGATGGCGTAGAAGGAGCGATAGACGTAGTAGTGGCCGTCGATGAGGAGGAGCTTCATGGGAGAGATTGGTTTCGCCGGAGTCTTATCCGCAGATTGCGCAGATTTTCGCCCAGCAAGGCACCCAAAATCGGCGTCAATCTGCGCAAGCTGCGGATTTTCCAGCCCCGC
Source organism: Chthoniobacter sp. (assembly GCA_031424395.1). Classification (GTDB taxonomy): domain Bacteria; phylum Verrucomicrobiota; class Verrucomicrobiia; order Chthoniobacterales; family Chthoniobacteraceae; genus Chthoniobacter. Next base: position 17,441 of record JANPHJ010000345.1, on the reverse strand, counting down.
GGCGCTCAAATCTCCTCGTCGAAATCGAGGGGCATCTGCGAGGGGCGGATGCGGCTGGCGCGGTCGCGGTCGCGGAGCTGGCGCCGGTGGAGCCACGCGAAGAGCGCGATGAGAAGGGAGAACTCGATGAGAAAGCCGAGCATGGGCGCGGTCAGTGGCGAAATTTGCGGATGAGCGCGACCAGGACGCCTTGGATGATGAGTTCGCGCGCGGGAATGAGATCGGGAAAGTGCGGGTTTTCGGCTTTCAAATAGGGCTGGCCGCGCTGGACGAGGTAGCGCTTCAGCGTGGTCTCGCCGTCGATGAGCGCGGCGACAACGGCGCCGGGCGTGGGCGCGCGGTGCTCGAGGATGACGAGATCACCGTCGTCAATGCCTGCGCCCGTCATGGAGTCGCCGCGCACTTTCAGACCGAAGGCGCGCTGGCCTTTCGCCACGCCGGCACTGGCGGCGTCGATCGAAACCATGCCGTCATTTTCCTGTTCCGTGGTGTCCGCAAAACCGGCGGCGATCTGGCCGTAGATCGGCACGTCGATGATCCGCTCGCGCTCCAGGTGCGCGGTCAGCGCCACGGCCCGCGCGCGTCCGGCGGCGCGCTGGATGACGCCCTTTTTTTCCAGCGCGCGCAGGTGGTTCACCGCCGCGGTCTGGCTGGCGAAACCGAAGTGCTCCTGAATCTCGCGCGTCGAGGGCAGCACGCCCGACTGCGCCTGGGCATCGGCGATGAAGTCGAGAACCTGCTGCTGGCGGTCGGTGAGCGTCGTCATGTTCGAGCGAACACTAGGCAGAGGGTGACAGGTGGCAAGTGGCAAGTGACGGCTGGGGCTCGCACTTTGCACTTCCACTTTCACTCGCCGCCCGGCAGAACCCGCGCGCATGAACATCCTGATCCTCGCCGCCGGTTACGCCACGCGCCTTTACCCGCTCACGCTCACCAAAGCCAAGCCGCTGCTCGAAGTCGCGGGGCAGCCAATGATGGAGTGGGTGATCGACAACCTCGCGCCCATCGACGGCATCGAGAAAGTGTACGTCGTGACAAACAGCAAGTTTGCCGCAGATTTCCAGGCGTGGGCTGACGGCTACAACCAGACGCACGCGAAGCTCTCTTTCGAAATCATCAACGACGGCTCGACGGGCGATGCCGACAAGCTCGGGGCCATCGGCGACATCAACCTTTGCATCACGCGCGCGAGTCTCGACCAGAGGGACCTTATCGTAGTCGCGGGCGACAATCTTTTTAACCAGTCGCTCGGTGAGTTTGGGAAATTTTGCCGCGAAAAGCAGCAGCCGGTGCTCGGCCTCTACGACGTGGGCTCGCTCGACGAGGCGAAAAAATACGGCGTCGTAGCGATCAACGATGCGGGCGAGATCACCAGCTTTGAGGAAAAGCCGGCGGAGCCGAAAAGCACGCTCATCGGCATCGCGCTCTACTACTATCCGGCGGCAGTGGTGGCGATGATCCCGACCTATCTCGCGGCGGGCAACAACCCGGATCAGCCGGGCCGTTTTGTCCAGTGGCTCTATCAGCGCGCGCCGGTGCAGACGTGGAGTGTGCCGGGAACGTGGTTCGACGTGGGAAGCAAGGAAACGCTGGAGGAAGCGAACCGGATTTTCGCGGCCTTTGTGAAGTAACGGCAGCTAAAACTCCCCCACCCCGTTCCGCGCCTGCGCCTCCTCCAGCACGGCGTGGGTGCGGTCGAGCGGGGCTTTGAGGGCGCTGGTCGCGGCGGGCGCGGCGGGCTCGCGGGGGCCGGTGCTGAGGGGCGCGGCCTCGCTGGCGGTGACGGCGTCCTGCACCGAAGCGACCGGCGAATTTCGCGCGAGGACGAGATAGACCACAGCCACGGCAGCGAGGAGGAAGAGGTATTTCATGCTTGCGAAGGGAGCAGCGGGCGGGCCACACCGGACGGCGTTGAAAATCGCGATCGTCCACTACACCTACGCCCCCGTGATCGGCGGCGTGGAGATCGTGATCGCGGAGCACGCGCGGCTTTTCGCCGAGCACGGACATGAGGTCACGGTAATCTGCGACCAAGGCGCGAGCGGCGATCCGCGCATTCGCGTGCGGCTGCTGCCGGACGCGCACGATGCGGCGGAACTGGCCCGCGCACTTGAGGAATGGCTCGCGAATCAGGAGGTGGTTTTCATGCACAACGTCACCACCATGCCCTTTCACCTCGCGCTCACCGCGGCCCTGTGGCGGGTGGCGGAGCGGCTGACCGGCGTACGGTTCGTGGCGTGGCTGCACGACATCGCGGCGTGCAATCCCGACTACGACGCGGCGGCGCGCACGGAAGCGCCGTGGCCGCTGCTGCGCCGGGCCCATCCGCGCTACGGCTTTGTAGCGGTGTCAGACCTGCGGCGGCGGCAGTGGGAAAAGCTCACAGGCGCGGACAGCCGCGTGATTTCCAACGGCCTTGATCCCTCGCGCCTGCTCGGGCTCACCGAGCCGGTGGCGGCGCTGGCGCGGCAGCATCATCTGCTCGAGCGCGAGATCGTGCTGCTGCACCCGACGCGGCTGCTGCGCCGCAAAAATGTGGAGCTGGGCCTGCGCGTGACCGCGGCGCTGACGGCCGCGGGCCGCTCGTGTGCGTATGTGGTGACGGGCGCGCCGGACGCGCACAATGAAGTCTCGCGCGACTACGCGGCGGAGCTGCTGGCGCTGCGCGCGGAGCTGGGGCTGGAGGGCGACGCGCTTTTTCTCCACGAGGAGACGCCGGTGGATGAGCGCGATCTCGCCAGCCTCTTCGCGCTCGCCGACGCGCTTTTCTTTCCGAGCCGGCAGGAAGGGTTCGGCCTGCCGGTGCTCGAAGCGGCGTTGCACCGGCTGCCGATTTTCTGCGCGGCCATCGAACCGCTGGATGCGCTGCTCGCGCACGGCGTCACGCACTTCAACCTCGACGCGCAGCCCGCGCACATCGCCCTGAAAATCGCCGCGCGCCTCGGCACGCTCGACTCGTGGCAGGCGCGCAACCAGGTGCGGCATCAGTACGCGTGGCCAGCGGTCTATCGCAATTTCCTCGCGCCGCTGCTCGCGGAAAACCACGCTGCCGCCAGCCCTGCACACCTATGAAAATCATCGCTACCACACCCACGATTGAAGACGGTGCCGTCCACGCCATCGTTGGCGCGTACCACGGCGATCCCTTCGCCGTGCTCGGCATGCACCAGGCCGGCGAGCAACTGGTGGTGCGGGTCTTTCGCCCGGACGCGCGCGCCGTAACCGTTCGCAATGCCGCGACCGCCGCGGCTTTTCCCGCGCTGCAAATCCATCCCGACGGATTTTTCGAGGCGGCGCTGGAGGGCGCGGAGGAGCGTTTCGCCTACGTCCTCGATTTTACCGGCCATGACGGCCAGGTGTGGACGGAACATGATCCTTACTCCGTGGGAATTCTCCTCGGCCAGCTCGACCTGCATCTTTTCGCCGAAGGCCAGCACTGGCAGCTCTACGACAAACTCGGTGCGCATCTCACCGAAGTCGGCGGCGTGCGCGGCACCGCCTTTCACGTCTGGGCGCCCAATGCGCAGCGCGTCAGTGTGGTCGGCGAATTCAACGGCTGGGACGGGCGGCGTGCGCCGATGCGCAAGCTGCTCGGCTGCGGGGTGTGGGAAATTTTCCTCCCCGGCGTCGGCGAGGGCGCGCATTACAAGTTCGAGGTCAAGGGCGCGCACGGTGCGATCGTTCTGAAAAGCGATCCGTTCGCCTTTTTCGGCCAGCACGGCACGGCGACCTCGTCGCTCGTCTTCGACCTGAAACGCTACGTGTGGAGCGACGCGGCGTGGCTCGAAACGCGGAAGACGAAGGAGTGGCATCGCGAGCCGATGAGCATTTACGAGGTACATCTCGGCTCCTGGCAGCGCAAGGCCGACGAGGGCAACCGCTTTCTCAGTTACCGCGAACTCGCCGCCACACTGCTGCCCTACGTCATTGAAATGGGCTACACCCATCTCGAGCTAATGCCCGTCTCCGAGCATCCGTTCGAGGGCTCGTGGGGCTATCAGGTCACCGGTTATTTCGCGCCGACCTCGCGTTTCGGAAACCCCGACGAGTTCCGCTATTTCGTGGATCGCTGCCATCAAGCGGGCATCGGCATCATCCTCGACTGGGTGCCCGGCCATTTCCCAAAAGACGTTCACGGGCTGGCCGAATTCGACGGCACCGACCTCTACGAGCACGCCGACCCCCGGCTCGGCGAGCACATGGACTGGGGCACTTTGATATTCAACTTTGGACGTAATGAAGTTCGCAACTTCCTCATCGCGAACGCGCTATTTTGGTTCGACGAATTCCACATCGACGGTCTCCGCGTGGACGCCGTTGCCTCCATGCTCTACCTCGACTACTCGCGCCAGCCCGGCGAGTGGATCCCGAACAAATTCGGCGGACGCGAGAATCTGGAGGCAATTTACTTCCTGAAACGCTTCAACGAAGTCTGCTACGAGCGCTTTCCCGGCATCGTCACCATCGCCGAGGAAAGCACCGCCTGGCCCGGCGTCTCGCGGCCCACCTATCTCGGTGGCCTTGGCTTTGGGCTAAAATGGAACATGGGCTGGATGCACGATTTCCTGACTTACATGCAGAAGGATCCGCTCTACCGCCGGTTCCATCAAGGCGACATCACTTTTTCACTCATCTACGCTTTTCACGAGCACTTCGTCCTCGTGCTCAGCCACGACGAGGTCGTCCACGGCAAAGGCGCGCTGCTCGACAAGATGCCCGGCGACGTGTGGCAGAAATTTGCCAACCTCCGCATGTTTTACGCGTGGATGTATGCGCATCCGGGAAAAAAGCTGCTCTTCATGGGCGGCGAATTCGGGCAGTGGCGCGAGTGGAACCACGACCGCTCGCTCGACTGGCACCTCTGCGAGCGCCCCGAGCACGACGGCCTCAAACGCCTGGTCCAGCACCTGAACTACGTCTATCAAAACGAGCCCGCCCTTTTCGACCAGGACGACAGCTTCGCCGGCTTCGAGTGGATTGATTTTCGCGACAGCGACAACTCGGTCATCGCCTTCATGCGCAAAGCGCGCAGCGGCGACATCATCGCCTTCGTCATCAACGCCACGCCGATGATCCGCGAAGCTTACCGCGTCGGGGTGAATGGCGAGGGCTGGTGGGAGGAGATCATCAACACCGACGCCGCAACCTACGGCGGCGGCAATGTCGGCAACCTCGGCGGCCAGCAAGCCGAAGCGATTCCGTGGCAGGGCAAGTCCCACTCCATCCTCCTGCGCCTGCCGCCGCTCGCGGTCGTCGGGCTAAAGCACCGCGTGCCGCCGGCATAGAGACCGGGCGCGCTGCCTATTTCTGCTCGTCGGCGGGCGGCTTGGAATCTGGCGCCGGCGCGGGCTTTGCGGGCTCGGGCGCGGGCGGCGCTGGGGCGGGATTTGGCGCCGGTTTCGCGGGGGCGGGTTCGGGAGGGGCGGGGTTTGGCTCTGGCTTCGCCGGTGCGGGTGGAGCCGGCGGCGCGGGATTTGGTGCCGGGGGGACGGTGACCGGCGGCGTGGTGACGGAAATGGGTGGTGTGGTGACGGAGACCGGCGCGCTCGCCGCGGGCGCGGGCACTTCGGGCGTCTTCTCGGGGAGGAAGGCCGCGCGGTCTTTGAGGAGCTGGTCGATGGTGGTCTTCGGGATGAGGAAGAGACGGCCCTCGAATTTTTTCTCGGCGGCGAACTTGTCTTCGAGGCGCTTGAGAGTGGTTTTGAATTCCCCATCGAGCTTCGCCTTGTCCTCGGGCTTCTCTTCTTTTCCGGGCGTGCGCTCCTTCGTCAGCGCGGCGGCGACTTCGACGGTGAGCGGGTAGCTTTCGCCGGACGGCTTGCCGATTTTCAGGGTGTAGGTGAAGCCGTCGAACGTCTCGAAGGTCGCCACGGCCGGCTTGTCGAGGCCGGTGTCTTCGGGCTTGGCATCGGGCGCGAGCACGTCGGTGAAGGTGGGGCTGGCGAAGACGTTCGGCAGCGGCGCGGTTTTCGCCGGGTCGGCTTTCTCGTCGTCCTTCGTGCCGTCGAGCTTCCATTCGGCGGTGGCCGTTTCACGGGTGAGTTTCCAATGCTGCGGGTCGCCGGTGCCGGCGAGCGTGACCGCTTTCGGGTTTTCGATTTTGAAAAAGTCGCGCGCCAGCCAACTCTCCGGTTTCACGTTTACTTCGTCGAGTGGCTCGGCGACGAGCGATACGCTCTGCGTGCCAAACGGCACCACGTAGCGACCGGCGGGAAAGCCGCCCTCTTCGCCAAACTGCGCGTCTCCCTTCTTCATGAATTTCTTCCCCAGCAGCAGCCCGCCGAGCGCCTTGCCGTCCTTGTCCTTGAACCCGACCAGCGTCCCAGCGCCCGCGCCTTTGCCCGGCTCCACGAGTTCGAGCCGGGCAAATTGCGACGGCCCGCCTTTCACCTCCTGCACGGTTTTCAGATCCGATAATTTCCGCAGCAGCCCGCTGAGCTGGTCGAAGTTTGCGGGGTAGCTCGCGCGCTCCTGCACGGTCCACGCGTCGTCCTTTTTCACGAGGTTGAGTTCCGCATCGGCGGTCTTCACGGTCACGCGCGCCACGTCGTTGAGCGCGAGGTAAAAGACTTTGCCGCCCGCGCCGCCCGTACCCTTGGCATTCCAAGCGTCATCCGGCCGGTGGCGAAACTGATAGTGCCAGGTCGCGCCGACCGCGCCGACGAGCAGGAGGAGGAGGAAGAGATGTTTGCCTTTCATGGGTGGAAGCGGGTTAGCGGGCGGCCTGTCGCTGGCGGCGGTTAAGCGCGAGCAGCAAGCCGGCGGCGGCGACGAGCAGTGGCATGCCGGCGATGTTCAGCCATTTCACGCGGGTTTCGAGCGAGTCGATATCGACGCGCAGCTTCTTGCGCTCCTGCTTGAGCTGCTGCTTCACCTCGCCCTCTTTTTTGCGGAAATTTTCGATCTCCTTCTGCTGTTCCGGCGAGAGGATGAACCGCTGCCCGGCCTGCCCGGCCTTCGCCTGCTGCAGCGTGTTCAGCTTGGTCTGCGCATCAGTCAGGGTGGTTTCGAGTTCCTTGATTTTCGCCCGGTAGCGCTCCTCGGCATCGGCCTGCATTTTCTTCACCACGGTGAAGGGCCGCTCGCGCGACGCGCGGCTGCGCACGGCGATGAGATTGCTGTCGCCGGTGAACTGATCGATCGCCGCCTGCGCGAAGGCGAGATTGCTGTTCACGGGCATCAGCATGCGCTGCCCGCCGAAAGGATTCACCGCTTCCTGCACCGCGATCTGATCCTGGAGAAAATCCGTGTCGCCGACGAGCACGACGGCGTTCTCCGCGGCGGACTCCTTGAGGCCCGCCTCGGCGGGCGGCTCGGGCTTTTTCTCCTCCGGCTTGGCGGGATCGGGCGGCGGTTCGGGGGCCTTGGGTTTGCCTTCGGGAAAGGCGGTTTTGAACTTGCCGGTGAGCCGCACGGCGAGCGGGAATTCGGTGCCCGACGCTTTGAAGTCCTTGATGACCTGCTCGCCGCCCATCTGCGCCATCATCGGGTCGATGAGCTGCGCGTTGCCTGACGAATTGATGAGCACCGTCTGCTGCAACCCAGCCGCAGGGGTGCCAGAAAACGCACCCGCGAAGATGAGAAAAAGGTTGTCCGCCTTGGCGGTGATTACGTCGTCTTTGTTCACCGCTTTTTCCGTGAGCTGGAGCGCGGCGGGCTCGCGCCCGCGGCGCGTGCGTCCGACGTAGTTCATGTCGGCCACGACTTTCGTGGGGTCGAACGTCACGCCCCACGCTTTTAGCAGCTTGTCGAGCGACGAACTGCTCGTCGCCCCGAACTGTCCCCCGCCCGCCTGATCGAGCACCGCGAGGGGATCGAGAAATGCGACGAGCTTCCCGCCGCGCAGCACGAACTGGTCAATCGCATACTGCGCCGCGTCAGTGATGCCCTTCGGATGAATGACGACGAGCACCTTCACCTCGTCGGCGATTTTGTCCGCAGTCATCTCGACCGGCTTCACCGTGTAGTCGTGCTGCATCTCCGTGACGAAGGCCCATGCCTGCTGCCCGCGCTGACCCATGCGCATCATCATCGGGTTCATCGGCTGTCCGTTCACCGGCAGCGCGCTCAGTACGCCGACGACCGGCTTTTCCGGCGTCGCCACGCGCGAGATGGCGCGGGAGAGATCGTATTCCAGCAGCCGTTCGCGGTCGGGCGGGAGAAAAGCGAGGGCCTCTTTTTGATCAAGCATGGTCACGCTCACGCCGAGATACACGCGCTCGCCGTCGGGCAGCATCTGCCCTTCGATGCCGTCGAGCTTTGCCGAATCCTCCGCATCCGAATCCGGCTCCGGGTCGAGCTTTTGGATTTCGATGTGACCGTTAGAAGCCTGCCGGTATTCGCCAAGCAGGTCTTCTACGCGCTGCGCGTAGCTTTTCAAAAAGACCGGCATCCGGTTTTCGCCACGCGTGCAGTAAAAGCGAATCTGCACCGGCGTATCGAGCTTCCCGAGGATCGCGCGCGTGCCCGCCGAGAGCGTGTAGGCGCGCTCGGCGGTGAGGTCGAAGCGGCGCTTTTCACGCGCGCCCATGATGTTGAGCAGGACGAGCACGGCGAGCATCGCAAGCACGCCGACCGTCGAGTAGATGTAAGTTTCGAGACCTTTCTTCATGTGGTTTGGAGAGGTAAAAAGTTTCCGTTTAGCCCGCGCGATGGGCGCGGATGATGACGCCCGTGGTGAACAGCGCGAAGACCATGACTGAGGCGAAATAGAGGACATCCCGCGAATCGAGCACGCCCTTTTGGATGCTCTCGAAATGGGTCATCACGCTGCACGCCGCGATGGCATCGACGAGCCACGGCTGCGCCCACGCGATGAGCAGATTCGTCACCGGCGGGTAGCCCGCGAGGATGAGGAAAAGCGAGAGCACCACGGCCACGATGAAGCTCACCACCTGGTTGCGCGTCATCGCCGAAGTCATCGCGCTGATCGCCAGGTACGCGCCGGCCATGAGCAGGCTGCCGATGTAGCCGGCGAGGATCACGCCGTTGTCCGGGTGGCCGAGGTAGTTCACCGTGATGACCACGGGAAAAGTCAGCGCCAACGCCAGCGCTACGACCGCCCACGAGGCGAGGAATTTCCCCACGATCGCCTGCCACGGCGTGACCGGCATGGTCAGCAGCAGCTCGATGGTGCCCATGCGCCTTTCCTCCGACCACATCCGCATCCCCACCGCCGGCACGAGGAAAAGATACAGCCAGGGATGCCACACAAAGAACGCCTGCAAGCTCGCCTCACCGCGCTCGAAAAGCCCGCCGAGCATGAACGTGAAAAAGCCCGCCAGCAGCAGGAAGATCACGATGAAAACGAACGCCACCGGCGAGGAGAAATATCCGCGCAGCTCGCGTTTCGCGATGGTCAGGATGTTTCTCATTTCGCCTCCTCCTGCGCCGTCGCCGCGGTCGTCTCGGGCAGCGTGATGCTGCGGAAAACCTCATCCAGCCGCCCCTCTTCCGTGTGCAGTTCCTGCAGTTTCCACCGCTCCCGCAGCGCCACCTCGCCGAGCGCGCGCGCCAGCTCCTCGCCGCTCCCGTTTCGCCGCGGAAAAGCCCGTACCGTCAGCGGCGATTCGCTCAACACCACCGAGCGCTCGACCGCGGAAACCTGATCCACCTTTGACTTCACCGCCGCCGCGCTCCCTTCGCCCAGCCGCAGCGTCACCGCGCCCGCCACGTCCGAGCGCTTCTTCAGCTCCTGCGGCGTCCCGTTTGCCACGATGGTCCCGCGATCAATAATGATCGCCCGCGAGCACACCGCCTCCACTTCCTCCAGGATGTGCGTCGAGAAAATGATCGCCTTCTTCTCCCCCATCCGCCGGATCAGCGTCCGCACTTCATGCTTTTGGTTTGGGTCCAAACCGTCCGTCGGCTCATCGAGTACGAGCACCTCGGGATCGTGGATGATCGACTGCGCGAAACACGTCCGGTGGCGGTAGCCCTTCGATAGCGTCTCTACGCTTTGATGCCGCACGGGCTCCAGAAAGCACATCTCCAGCACCCGCCCCACCGCCTTCCGATTCGCGTCGCCCCGCAGCCCGCGCAGCTCCGCGGTGAACGCCAGAAAACCCTGCACCGTCATGTCCGCATACGACGGCGCATTCTCCGGCAGATAGCCGATCAGCCGCTTCGCCGGCAGCGGGTCGTCGAGCATGTTGTGGTCGCCGATGCTGATCTCGCCCGCCGTCGGCGGGATGAAGCCGGTGAGCATGCGCATGGTCGTGGACTTGCCAGCGCCATTCGGCCCGAGAAAGCCGAGCACTTCGCCCCGCTCGACGGTGAACGACACGCCGTTCACCGCCACCTTTGAGCCGAAACATTTCTTGAGATTGCGGACTTTGATCATGGGAGTTGGGATAGGGAAAGGTCGCCGCCTTTTGGCAAGGTCGGGGAACCTCGGGACAGGCGGCGCGGTGACAACCGCCGAACCGTGCGCACTTTAGACACCTAGTAAAAAATGCTGACGCCGAGCTGCCCGCCGACCCAGTTCAGCCCGAGATTGCGGTCGGTGAAACCGCCCGTCGAGGCGTGCCGGTAGCCGGCTTCTGCAAAGACGCCGCAGCGGTCGCTGCACAGGTAGCGGCAGCCCACGGCGAATTGCAGGTTGAAGAGCAGCGGCGAGCCCAGCACGCGCTGGACGCGGTCGGTGTAGGCATTGCTAAACTCCGCGCCGCCGCCCCCCTGGACGTAGGGGACGAATTTCGCCGTCGGCTGCACAAAGTTATAGCGCAGCAGGATCGCCAGTTCGCCGAGCACGTCGCCCGGCCCGTCCACGCTCGCGCCCACGCCAGCGTCGATGAGGAATTCGTAGTTGCCGCGGAAAAAGCCTGCGTCTTTCGGCGTATTCAGCATCCAGCCGAGGCGCAGCGTGAGATCCACATCGGTGAACCGTGGGCGGGCGATGCCGTGGTTGTTCACGGAGGTCATCGCACCGAGGCCCACTTGAAATTCCTTGCCGCCCTTGTCGAACGGCGTGCGCAGCAGCGTGCCACCGTCTTTGGCGGCGGCCAGCGAGGCGCCAGCCTGGGCGAAAGGATTTGCAAAGAGGGCGAAGGTGGCCCCCAAGAAAACACACATGAATTTCATGTGCGCCCGTCTAGCGGAGAGGGCCGCCGCGAGGCAAGCGGAGAATGGCCGTGGGAGTTGCGCCCGCCGGCTTGCCTTTCCCAGAAACGAAAAGTAACTCTTCGCCCTCCCCTTCCTCCCACACCCGAAAATGAGCAAAAAATACAATGTCGCCGTCATCGGCTACGGCTGGGCCGCCACCGCCCACATCGCCGCGATCAATGCCACCGCCAATGCGCAAGTCACGGCGGTGTGGTCTTCGCGCCCGCTCGATTCCGCGGACCTGAGCGCGCGCCACGGCTCGCCGATCAAGGCCCACACGGACCTCGCGGCGATGCTCGCCGATCCGTCGATCCACGTCGTGGACATTACCAGCTATCCGAATCAGCACGCCGCGCAGTTCATCGCGGCGGCGCGGGCGGGGAAGCACATCATCGTCGAAAAACCGCTGGCCATCGAGTGGGGCGACATCCTCGCGATGAAGCGCGCGGCGGAGGAATCCGGCGTGCGCGTGTGCGTGTGCTTCGAGTGCCGGTGGTCGTCGCAGTTTCTCGCCACCAAGGCGGTGCTCGACGCCGGCCTCGTCGGCACGCTGCACTACGGGGAGATTGATTACTTCCACGGCATCGGCCCGTGGTACGGCCAGTACCGCTGGAACACGAAACGCGAACTCGGCGGCAGCGCCCTCCTCACCGCCGGCTGCCACGCGCTCGACGCCCTGCTGCTCTGCATGGGCGGCGACGTGGAGGAAGTCACCAGCTATGCCACGCAGAGCGCGCATCCGACCTTCGCCGCCTACGAATATCCGACGTGCGCCACCTCGCTGCTGCGCTTCGCCAGCGGCGCGGTGGGCAAATGCGCGGCGGTCGTGGATTGCTTCCAGCCCTACTATTTCCACACCCATCTCGTCGGCAGCGAAGGCTCGATCCTCGACCACAAATTTCACTCCATGAAACTCGCCGGCATCGACAAAAGCGCGTGGAGCCAGCTCTCGATGAAAATGCTCGATAGCGGCGACGTCAGCGATCACCCGTACCAGACGCAGTTCCAGGCGTTTTTCGAGGCGCTGGAGGCGGGAAAAGACATGCCGCTTTCGAGCTTCGCGGATGCTTTCGCGACGCATCGCGTGATCGCCGCGGCGGACAAATCCGCGAGTGAGCGGCGGGCGGTGAAGCTGAGTGAGATTGGGGTGAACAGTAAGCAGTAAGCAGTAAGCAGTAAGCAGTGAGCAGTTCACTATGGACAACTATTCCAACAACTACGCCCGGGACTTTCGCGAGCTGGTGGTTTACCGGCGGCAACGGGAGTTGGCGCGGGAAGTTTTTGCCGTCAGCAAGAAGTTTCCACGGGAGGAAAGCCGCTCGCTGACGGATCAAATCCGACGGTCTTCGCGCTCCATTGGCGCGCAGATAGCGGAAGCCTGGGCGAAGCGGCGTTACGAAAAGCATTTCATCAGCAAGCTCACCGATGCCGATGCCGAGCAGCGCGAAACTCAGCACTGTATCGAGACGCCTCCGATTGCGAATATCTCTCGCCCGAATCTACCCGGCGGCTGCTCGATCTCTGCCAGCAAATCGGCCGCATGCTCGGCACCATGATCGACCGCGCCAATGAATTCTGCGGCGAAATCACTTCCTCCCTCCGCGAAGACTCCCCCGAATTCTTCACTAACGCCGATTGACCCGCCGCTCACCGCTCACCGCTCACTGCTCACTGCTTACTGCTCACTTCCCCATGCCCTCCGCCCTCGCCATCGCCGCACATCCCGACGACATCGAGTTCGTCATGGCCGGCACGCTGATGCTGCTGCGCGAGGCGGGCTGGGGGATTCATTGCTTCAATCTCTCGACCGGCAATTTCGGCAGCACCGTGATGTCCGCCGCGCAGACCGCGCGCACGCGGCAGCGCGAGGCGCAGTCGGCGGCGAAACTCATCGGCGCACGGTGGCACGCGCCGATTTGCGACGACCTCCAGATTTTCTACACGGACGAAAACATCCGCCGCGTCTGCGCGGTGGTGCGCGCGGCCGCGCCGACGGTCGTGCTCACGCACGCGCTGGAGGACTACATGGAGGACCACATGATCGCCGCGCGGCTCGCGGTCACGGCGACTTTTGCGCGCGGCATTCCTAACTACCGCTCGCGCCCGCACCTCCCGCCCACCCTCCAGCCCGTGACGCTCTACCACGCCATGCCGCACGGCCAATGCACCCCGATGCGCCAGCCCGTGCGCCCGGAGATCTACGTGAACACGACCAGCGTCCACGCGACCAAGCGCGCCGCCCTCGCCTGCCATGCCTCGCAGCGCGAATGGCTCGACGCCTCGCAAGGCCAGGACAACTACCTCTCCGTCATGGACGGCTTCTCGCGCACCCTCGGAAAGCAGACGCGGAAATTTCAGCACGCCGAGGGCTGGCGGCGCCATCAGCACTACGGATTCGGCGCGGAGGCGGACGATCCGCTGCGCGCGGTTTTGCCACGGCTTTGCCACCGTCAAAAAATCACCCACCCCAACTGACCTCATCATGCGCTCCCTCCTTGTCCTCATCGCCGTCGTACTCACCGCCAGCGCCTTTGCTGAAACGGATTGGGCCGAATCCGTCGCGCTGCCAAATACCGAAACGGCGGTGAAACTCTTCAACGGGCGCGACCTTGCCGGCTGGGAGGGGCAGGTCGAAAAATACTGGTCCGTCGATGACGGCGCTATCCGCGGCACGAATGCGACGCCCGTCGCGGCGAGCACCGATCTTTTCACGAAGCAGAGCTATCGCGACTTCCGCCTGCTGCTCGAGGTGAAGGAGACCCGCGGCGCGAAGTTTTCCACCATGCACTCCGCCGTCTGCGCGCTCGGCGAAAGGTTTGAGGATCACGGCGACCCGTTCAGCTTTCGCGGCCCGCTGCTCATGTTCTGCAACGACTGGGGCATGTGGGACGCGAACCGGCGCAACCGCGTCTTTCCCGCCGGGCACGGCGGCCAGTGGCAGCAGCCCGCGGAAAAAGTGGGCGACTGGAACCGCATCGAAATCCTGGTTATCGGCAACCGCATCCGCATGGCGGCCAACGGCGTGGCTTTCTTGGATTTCACCGACCAGCCCGAGATCTTGAAAGCCTCGCCCGTCGGCTTGCAAATCCACGCCAACAACCAGCCTCAGGAATACCATTTCCGCGGCCTCATCCTCAGCGAGAAGCCCGAGGATCGCCTCGTCACCGTCGAGCCAGCCACCAAATGAAAATCGTACACAATTCCTCCGCCATCGCCGCCGATTGGTGGGATTACACCTGCCTCGACAAAGCCCTCATCGACGAAGCCGCGCGCCTCACGCCGCGCGATCTGGCGCGGCTTTCGCGGCCCGGATTTCGCGTGGTGATGTACGACACGCTCGAAGATTTCTACCTCGCCGAAGCGCTGGAGTACATCGCCGCGTGGCGGCAATCGACGGACGACAATCCCGTAGGCATCTGCGGCCCGATAGGCCCGACGGAGCAGCTCCCGCTGGTCGCGCGCATCGTCAATGCGCTCGGGCTCGACGTGCGCAGCGGGCATTTCTGGGGCATGGACGAGTGGTTCCTCGACGGCGCAGAGACGCCGGTCACGCACCCGCTTTCCTTCGAGCGCGCGGATCGCGAGATGTGTTTGAGCCGCTTCGAGAAACCGCTGCGCATCCCCGACGCGCACCTGCATTTTCCCAAAGCCGACACCCGCCCGTATCGCTCGAGCTGGACCGCCGGCGTGCGCTGCGCGGTCATGCAGGGCGGCCAGGGCGACGTGAAGCACTGGGCCTTCAACGATCCCCTGCCCCGCCGCGGCAAATACAAATCCGCGCCGCCTTCCGCCGCCGCGTACCGCAAGCTCGCCACGCGCGTCGTCGAGTTGCATCCGCTGACCATCGCGCAAAACGCGCGCACCAGCGGCGGCGGAAATATTTCCCTCGTGCCCACGCAGGCGATCACCGTCGGCCCGGTCGAGACGTGGCTCGCGGAGAAAGTGTCCATCTGGCACGCCGGTGCGCACGACAACCCGTTCGGCCAGCGGCTCACCGCGTTCATGATTTCCAAAGGCATCGCCGATACCTGCGTGCCGATGTCGCTCCTCGCGGATCATCCGAACGTGCAGTTCAACTACTACCGTGGCGGCCTCGGCTCCTGCGCGGTGGAGATGCACTGAGCGCCGCCGCAAACTTGGCGATGCGCATTGCAGCGCGAGCATCCGCCCGTTGATGCGCGCCAGCGCGCCGCTCAGGCGGCTATCGTCGGCATCGAATACGGCGGTGGCTTTCGGCATGACCACCGCACGGCGTCAACACATGGGCCTCATTCTTTGCGGCTGCCGACCATTCCAGCAACCACTCGCCCCACTCCGCGGGCCGGATTTCCACCTCGCTGGGCACGTCGGCGGTGATGCTCGCGCCTGGGCTGTGGTCGAAAAGTTGCGCGCGGCTTTGCGTCGTCTCTCCGCCGTCGTTGGAAAAAAAATGCCGATGTCGCCGCGCAGGCGCAGGCCGCTCGCGGCGTGCTTGAGCGCGATGCTGTCGCACTTCAGCCGCGCTTCGCACACGTAGCCGGTGGCGGTTTTCGTGAAGACGGCCTTCATGTCGTCGAGCGGTTTCACGCTGGCGAATTTCACGGCGCGCACGGGTGATTCGAAGGTCACGGCCTCGTCGGGTTTCGCGTCGGCCTTCACAAGAAAATAGCGCATCGCGGCGATCTTCTTTTCGCCCGGCGCGATGAGCACGCGGATGTCGCCTTCGCCCGGCGCGGTGCGCGCTGGGCGCAGCGGGCCGAACTGGAGGTCGAGCGCGTCGCCGGTTTTGAAAAGGAAGTTCGGCTGCGTCGCGGCGTTCTTCGCGGGGCTGGCGTCCTCGACTTCCGCGAGCAGGCAGAGGTGGTCGAGGTCGTGCGCGAGTGCCACACGGGCGACGACGCTTTCGCCCACGCGGATTTCGCGGCGCGGGATGTCCTTCCACTCGCCCGCGTCGCCATCGGCCACGAACGCGGGGAACGCGCCGCGGACGCTGGGGATTTTCCATGGCGCGTTGCGGGTTTCAGTTTTCGGATTCTCCGCCGCCGCCGCGCCCCCCGCGCCGCGCACTGGCACCGTGCCCGCATCAAAGCGCGCCACTTTCTCCAGCTCCTCGAGCCGCACGACGTGTGCCGCCGTGTGGCCGTGCAGGTAGCGCACGACGCCGTCGTCCTGCCGCCCGAACCAGCCGCCGAACGCCTCCTGGTCCATCGTCACGTTCGTCCAGTCCGCGCCGCGAATCTCCGTCTCGCCCTTGCCCTGCGGACGCTCGCGCGGGTCGCGAAAGAGCGGCGTGACGAACAGCCCGTCCTCGGAAAAGAGGAACGCCTGACCGTAGTTGCCATGCACCGCGAAGACGTGGCCCATTTCACCGCCGCTCTCGACGATGCCGGCGAAAAAGTTTTCGCCGATGCTGCGTCCCGTCTGTCCCGGCGCGTAAAGCGAGCTCGACCACGAGGCGTGGACGGCGGGCCAGTTGATGCGGTAATGCGCCGCGCGATTGCCGGCGAGGTCGGTGAAAACGTAGTTGCCCGCGAAGTAGTAGCCGGCCTCCGGGCTGTCCGATTTCCCCGGCACGGTGGCGACGAGATGCTGGCCGACGCGCAGGAAATGCTCCGGCAGCGAGAGCTTCTTCCCCTCGCCATACACCGGCCCGCCGCGCTCGGTGAAGCGCATCGGCGCAAATTCCCAGCCGCCGAAGCGCCAGACGAGATCGCGCGGCGGCGGATAGCCCCAGCCGTAAAAGAACGCCACGCTGTGCGAACCGCCGCGCACGCGCGTGAATTCATCGGGCTGCGGCAGTTCATCGCCGTTGAGGTCGTTCCAGAGAAAGACCGCCTTCGCGTCGTCCGCCGCTTTGGGAAACGCCGCATTGTGCTCGTGATTCCCGGCGGCAAAGACGGGGCGGTAATCGCCCTGCTCGTCGGCGTGATAGAGAATCGGGAAGCCGTTGCTCTGAAGAAGATATTCGCGCATCTGCCCGCTCGCGTCGGAGCGGAACATGCGCGTCGAGCCGAAGAGCGTGCCGGGCGACCCCGTCCACAGCTCGAACGGCGAGCGCGGCTCGCGGCGCGACGAGGCGTAGCGGAGCGGCGCGTAGGCGGGCTTCGCCTCGGGCGCGATGCGGTAGAGGACGCCGTAGGCCAGCGCGAGCGTCGCGTCCTGCTCGTGCAGGCAGACTTGATTCGCGCGCGCTGGCTGCCGCGCGTGCCGATGGCGCATTGCAATTTTCCGTCGGCGAAAACTTTCACCTGCGCGTCCGCGCCATCGTCCATCGCGTAAAGCCGTCCGTCCTTGTCCGCGGCGAGCTGCGCGGGCTTTTCGATGCCGTCGAGTTTCAGCGGCCGCGGCTGCGCGTTCGC
>JANPHJ010000344.1:0-4987 GCA_031424395.1 Chthoniobacter sp. | reverse complement strand
TTCTCGATCCGCTGCTGACGGTGTCCCAGCCGGTGCGCGTGACGGCCTGCACGGGCATCGACGCGCTCGCGCATGCGATCGAAACCGCGGTGACGAAGAAGCGCACGCCGCTCTCGGCGATGTATTCGCACGAGGCTTTCCGGCTGTGCATGGGCGGGCTGGAGCGGGTGCTGCGCGATCCGCGGGATCTCGACGCGCGGGCGATGATGCAACTCGGAGCCGCTTTTGCCGGCACGGGGAGCGAGTGCCAGTCGTTCGCGCTGATCTCGGATGAAACGACGCACCAGAAAATGGCCTGTGGCGATCCGAAGGCGGCGGCGCGCGTGGCCATTCTCGATCCGCTGCTCACGGTCTCGCAGCCCGCGCGGGTGACCGCCTGCACGGGCATCGACGCGCTCGCCCACGCCGTCGAGACGGCCGTGACGAGGAAGCGCAATCCGTTCTCCGCGATGTATTCGCGCGAGGCCTTTCAGCTCTGCTTCGGCGCGCTGGAGCGCGTACTGCACGACCCACGCGATCTCGATGCGCGCTGCCGCATGCAGCTCGGCGCGGCCTTTGCCGGCACGGCCATCGAAAACTCCATGCTCGGCGCCGCCCACTCCGCGGCAAACCCGCTGACCGCGCGCTACGGCATCGTCCACGGCCAGGCCGTCGGGCTGATGCTGCCGCGCGTGGTCGAGTTCAACGCCCGCGATCCCGAGGCCCACGACCGTTACCTCGAACTCGCACTCCTCGCCGGGCTCGAAGACGTGAGCGGTCTCATCGGCGAACTCGAAACGCTCCTCGACGCCGCCGGCATGCGCACCGGGCTCGCGGAGTTCGGCGTGAAGGCCGCCGCGCTCCCGCACCTCGCCGCCGACGCCGCGCAGCAATGGACCGCGACCTTCAACCCGCGCCCCGTCGCCGCGGAGGATTTCCAGCAGCTCTACAGGGAGGCACTGGGGCTGTGAACGTGCAGCGGGAACTTCGGGGCGCGCTTGTGCTGCTTGCGCTCGCTGCTGGCGCGCATGCGGCCGACTGGCCAATGCACCGCGGCGGGCCGGAGCTGCGCGGCATCGCGCAGATGGCCGCGCCGGCGAAGGCGGAATTGCTGTGGCAGTTCAAAGGCGAGAAGCCGGTGAAAGGCGCGGCGGCGATGGCGGGCGGGCGCGTCTTTTTCGGCGACGATGGCGGCAAGGTGCATGCGCTCGATGTCGCCACGGGCAAGGAGCTGTGGGCATTCAAAACCGAAGCCGCCGTCGAAGCCACGCCGCTGGTGCTCGACGGCACCGTTTTCATCGGCTCCAGCGACGCCTTTCTCTACGCCCTCGACACCGCGACCGGCGCGCTGAAATGGAAGTACGAAACCGGCGACAAAATCCTCGGCGGCGCGAACCACGCCAAGAACCCGGCGGGCGCGGGCGAGTGGATTCTCGTCGGCAGCTACGACTCAAATCTGCACTGCATCGACGCCTCGACGGGCAAGGCCGTTTGGAAACACGGCACTGACAATTTCATCAACGGCACACCCGCGCTCACGCCCGGCGGCGAGATCATTTTCGGCGGCTGCGACAGCTTTATCCACGTCCTGCAGCTCGCCGACGGCAAAGAGCTGCGGCAGATCGAAAGCGACGCCTACATCGCCTCCTCCGTCGCCACCGCCGACGGCCTCGGCTTCGTGGGCAACTACGGTAACATCGTCATCGGCTTCGACCCCAAAAGCGGCGACGTGAAGTGGAAATACCGCGACCGGAACTTCCCCTACTTTTCCTCCGCGGCGGTGACGGCGGATCGCGTCATCCTCGGCAGCCGCGACAAGCGGCTGCACTGCATCGACCGCGCCTCGGGCAAAGGCGTGTGGACTTTCCAGACGCGCGGCGAGGTGGAAAGTTCGCCCGTGGTTTGCGGCGACGCGATCATCGTCGGCTCCGCGGATGGCCGGCTCTATTGCGTCGCACTGGCCGATGGAAAAGAGCGCTGGGCCTACGAAATCGGCGCGCCCGTGACCGCCTCGCCCGCCGTGGCGGATGGCCGGATCGTCATCGGCGCGGAAGACGGCAGCGTGTATTGCTTCGGCGCAAAGTAGCCTGGCCGCGGGTACTTTGCTTACAGCCGGTAAATTCATAGTCGCCCGCAAAGCCCTTCAGTACGTTCCCGGGCGAGTTGAACGCGAATGCGTCCATTGCGCGACTTTTATGGCTGATTGCGGACACGGAGACGGAGGCGTGCGGGCGTTTTAGGCAGCGTCCGACCGAGCGGTGCGGTGAAGCGTCTTTCGGGTTTCCTTTTGGCGCTCGCTCGGCATATTCCAGCCGTATGCCGAAGTCATCCTCGCCCATTCAGACCAGTCTCCTCGCAATCACGCAAACGGCGGTGGGCTGCGGGATCGGCCTGCTGCTGGCCGGGAAGCTGGGGCGGCCGGCGCAGAAGACGACGGCGACGACGATGATCTCCATCGGGGCGCTGCTGGCGCTGCCGGTGGTGGTGGTGTCGGTGATGCGGGCGGTGAACCGGCCGGAGTCGGCGCGCGGGATGCGGCGGCGGTTGGACTCGATCCGGCAGGATTCAGGGTTCCCGGACGAAGCGGAGATTTTGTAAAAGTCCGCGGCAGGCGGGGCACGGGCGATGCTAACGTGAAGAGTCACATTATGAAGTTCCCCCACTTCCACCGTCCTAAACTCGATCTGCATTCGATCGCCCTCCATACTTCGCTCGAGCTCGCCGCTGGCGGGGTGCTGACAGCGCTGCTGATCCGGTGGGTGCAGATGTAGGACAGAGGGGACTTGTGGTTAGAAAGCGCGGTCGATTGGCAGCTCCAACTCGGGCTGCTCGACGCGGATGAGCCGCCAGTCCCAGGGGCGCCAGCTCGCGTGGCGCCAGGTGAAGATGAACGGGGCGCGGAGAGTGTTGACTTTCTCGACGGCGAACTGGGCGATGGGGGAGCCGTCGCCGGCGAGCTTCACCGGAGTGGCGATGGTGGCGTGGCGCGCGGTGAGCACGGGCGGGGCGGGATCGCTCTGGATGGTGAGGAAGAGGAACTGGCGGAAAACTTCGCGCATTTCGCGGAGCACAAATTCTTTGTCATGGCCCCAGCGATCCGAGTAGTCATCGGCGACGAACGACTGCACCCTGTCCCAATTCCGTCGCTCGACCGCGCCCAGAAAATGCGCGGTGTGCAGCCGCACCTGCCGCGCCGGCTGCCACAGCCAGGCGGCGTAAAGTGTGGCGGCAGCGATGAGGGCAAGGGCAAGGGCGATTTTTTTCACAAACATGAGCGAGACTGAATTCATCTATCGGGAAAATGTCGCGGCGATTCTGCGGAATCGGCGGGGCGAAATCCTCATTTGCGAGCGACTGGACAATGACGGGGCTTGGCAGTTTCCGCAGGGCGGGGTCGATGCCGGGGAGACGCCGGAGCAGGCGCTGGTGCGGGAGGTGCGGGAGGAGGTGGGGGTGAAAGCGGTGGACTTGGTCATCGTCGAACGCCGCGGGCCGTACCGGTATCTTTACGACAAGGGGCGGACGAAGCGGGGCTTTCACGGGAAAGTGCAGTTCTATTTTCTGTGCGATTTCACGGGGCGCGAGGACGGGATCGACGTGGCGCAGGAGCATCCGGAATTTCAGGCGTTTCGCTGGATCAAGCCGGCGCAGTTTGAGGCGCGGTGGCTGCCGGAGATGAAGCGGGCGGTGTACGGGGCGGTGCTGGCGGACTTTTTCGGGGTGAAAATTTAGACATCGGCACGAATCGTGTTGAGTTTGGCGGTGACATGACGCACAAGCACCGGCCCTATGCTGACTTTTGGAACATTCTCGGTCGTAATCACTGCCTTTCTCGGCTGTGTCTGGAGGGCGTGTCGCGACGAACAGACCTAGCCGCCGGACGGTTCATTTTCTCCTGACATGCTGGAAGCTGAAGACCTGGAGTGGCTCAAAGCCACGACCAATGAACTGAACAACCTGCTGCAGGTCATCTCGGAATCGGGCCAAGTGCTCGAATCGCTCTGCGCGGAGAACGCCGAGACGGAGAAGTATTTTGCCATCCTGCGCAATGGCGTGGAGCGCGCGGCCAAGGTGGCGGGCGGCATGGCGCGACGGGTGGGCGGCACGGGGGCCGGGCTGGCGGCACTGCCAGACGCACTGGCCGCGACTGGCGGGGAGGCGGCCGTGCTGCCGGATGTGCCGCCGCTGCCGCCAAAACCGACCGGCGGGCCGCTGGTGCCGCCGCTGATGGGCGATGTGCGCGTGCACAATCCCTCGGGTCACCGCGAGCTGGTGATGATTGTGGATGACGAGGACTTTATTTCCATGCTCGCGCAGCGCGTGCTGGCAGATGAAGGCTACCGCGTGATCACGGCGCGGGACGGTTTCCAAGCGATCGATATGTATCGCAAACTGCGCGACCAGATTTCGCTGATCATCCTCGATTTCACGATGCCGGTGATGGATGGCGCGGATGTTTTCGCGGAGCTGCTGGAGATCAATCCCGAGGTGCCGGTGGTGCTGAGCAGCGGCTTCGCCGAGCAGGGACGGCTGCAGCAGATGCTGGCGCGGGGGCTGCGGGGGTTCATCCCAAAGCCGTACACGCATCAGAAGCTGCTGAGCCAGGTGCGCTCGACGCTCGACGCGCTGAGCGCGCAGAAGACGGGCGAGCGGCGGATTTTTTGAAACCCGGAGGGCTGCGACGAGCGTCGCTGCTGGGGCGAAGATTTCGCTTTCTTTGGGCGCGCTTTCGGCTTGGATGCGCGACTCTCGTTTTCGCCCATGTTTTCCTTTTTCGCCTCGAAGCACGTCCAGCAAGGCCGCCAGTTTGTGAAGGACGCGCGCAAGCTGCTGGCCTACAAGCGGGATCTCTGGACGGCGGGGCAGATCGCGGATTTTGAAAAGGGCATCGGCACCCTCGAGGCGGCGGTGGAAGAGGGCGGCAAAGCGCCCATCGAGGCAGCGGCGCAGGCGCTCGACACGCAGTGCTCGGCGAATCTGCCGCCGGCGCAGGACGCGGGCTGGCGGG
>JANPHJ010000343.1:0-2769 GCA_031424395.1 Chthoniobacter sp. | reverse complement strand
GAACATCGACCGCTGCAAACGCGAACTCGAAACCGTTCGCGAAGCCCGCGCCACGCAGCGCAAGGACCGCAAGCGCGGGGAGGTTCCGAACGCGGCCATCGTCGGCTACACGAACTCGGGCAAGTCCTCGCTGCTCCACCGGCTCACCGGCGCGGACGTGCTGATCGAGGACAAGCTTTTCGCCACGCTCGACACTACGACGCGGAAAATTGCGCTGCCCAACAAGCAGCCGCTGCTGCTCACCGACACCGTCGGCTTTGTCCGCAAGCTGCCGCACCGGCTGGTTGAGGCGTTCAACGCGACGCTGGAGGAATCGGCCATGGCGGACTTCCTCATCCATCTGCTCGACGCCTCGCAGCCCGAGGTCATGAAATTTTACAACACCACGCGCAAAGTGCTCGCCGAGCTGGGCGCGGATGAAAAGCGGACGCTGATCGTCTTCAACAAGATCGACAAAGTGCCGGAGGACGCCGCGCTGGCGGTGCACCGGCGGCATTTTCCCGAGGCGGTTTTCATCTCGGTGAAAACGGGCGAGGGGATGGACGAACTGATCGCGCGCATGGCCGAGCTGGCGGACGGCGGGGCGGTGCGGTGCGCGCTCCGCATCCCGCAGCGCGAAGGCGCGCTGCTGGCGCGGCTCCAGCGGCAGGCGCGCATCCTCGATACGGCCTATGAGGGCGACGCGGTGCGGCTCACCGCGGTGCTGCCGGCGCGGCTGGCGGAGACCTGCGCGCCGTTTGTAGTCGGGCCGGCGGGCGCGGATTCCTTGCAGACAACATGACGCCAAGTCGCTAAAAACGGGGCGCGAAAACCTGCGCACTTGGGACTGGAAGCTGCTTAAACCTTTTTTACTCTCCACGGATCATGTCATTCCTCGATCGCTTCAAACGCCCGGCGCAGGAGGGCGACGCGCCTTCAAAATCCGCGGAAACGGCACCCGCCGCGCGGCCGGAGGCTCCCGCGCCCGGCCCGGCGGTCCGCCCCGCCGCAGGCGCCCACTCCGCGTTCAAGCTCCCGGCGAAGAAGGCGAAGGAAACGCCGCCCGTCGCGGCTCTGCCGCCCGCACCCGCGCCCGCCGTCGAGAGCAGACACGAAATCCAGCTCGAACTCGGCGATTTCCTCGCGCGCCTGCCGAAGGCGTGCCTGCACGACGGCCCGCACGACCTCGGCACGAAGCTCGTCTTTGACATCGCCGATCTCGCCGAGCGCATCGCCCGCGGCCAGACCACCATCCGGCTGAGCGAGATCCACCGGCGCGCGCCGGAAATTTTCCGCGAGGAAATCCTCGCTTCTGACGAGACCGAAGTCCGCTTCCCCTGGCAGAAAGTGATGCGCATGCTGGCCGACGCCCGCACCGCGCCGGCCACCGCGGCGCGCACCGGCGGGCTGAGCCTCGACGCCGCGGAATCGCTCGCCGAAAAACTGCGCAACCGCCGCGCCGTGCGCAACATCCTCCCCGGCATAGCCGAGATCACCGCCGCGCCGCCGCCCAGCGCGCCGGCAGCCGCGCCCGCGCCCGCGCCGGCCCCGCCGCCTGAGCCGTCCGCCCCGCTGCCGGACACGGCCCTGGCCGAACTCCACATCAGCGAGGCCGACAGCGCGCTCGCGCTGCAGGACGACGACAAACTTTCCCGCGAAGAACTGCTCCGCTCGCGCAATGCCATGCGCGCCCAGCTCGCGCGGGCCAAGGGCGATGCCGAGCGGCAGTTCAGCGCCATGGCCCACGAGCGCAAAAACCTAGGCGAAGAACGCGCCCGGCTCGTGGCCGAAATGGTGCGCGCCAAAGCGGTGGCGGACGACAAGGCCGAGCAGATCGAGTTTGAGCAAAGCGTGGGCGCAAAATCCGCCGAACACCTGACCCGGATGCAGCAGGAAATGAAGGCGCTCCAGCGCGAACTCGCCACCCTCAAGGCCGACCTGGCCAAGGCCCGCGAAGCCGAGCCGCGCCTCCGCGCCCTGACCGCGGAGCGCGACTCCCTCGCGCAGCAGCAGGCCACGCTTTCCCGGCAGGTCGCCGACTTTCAGAAGCGCGGCAAGCTGAGCCAGACCATGACCGGCGACGCCGCGGCGGCGCCCCGCGAAAACCCCCGTCAGACCGATGAGCTGCAGCGGCGCATCGCCGCCCTCGAATCCCACCAGCGCGAGGCGGCGCTCGATCTGGGCCGCGAGAAAGAGGCCAAGATCAAACTCGAACGCCAGCTCGCGACCACCGACCGGCTGCACCGCGAAAGCGCGGCCCATGTCGAGGAGACGCACGCTGCCATGCGCCGGGAGTTTGAAAGCACCGCGCGCAAACGCGAAGCCGAGGCCGCCCGTGCGCTCAAGGATGCGCAGGAGCAGGTCGAGGCCGCCACCACCGCCCGCGCCCGCCTCGCCGCCGAGCTTGAAGACGCGCGCGCTCGGCTCGCCGCCGGACCCGCCGCCGCGCCGTCGCCGGAGGCGTGGGAGGCGCGGGCCGTGGAGCAGTTCGAGGCCGATATCGAGAGCTACCGCGAGCGCATCAAAAAGCTGCTCGCCGAACGCCACGGCATGGCCGCGGAAAAGGCCGCGCTCGCCGCCCAGCTCGCAGCCGCGGCGACCGCACCCGCCGCCGGCGCAGACTCCGCCGCCACCAACCCGCTCCGGCTAGAACTCGCCGCCGCCCGCGAGGAGCGCGACCGCCTTTCCGCCCAGCTCCGCGAGGCCCAGGAAAATGCCGCCGCCGCCGCCTCGGCGCAGAGCGCCGCCGCCGCCGCGCAGCTGCACGCTGAAAAAGCCGCGGCGCAGCAC
>JANPHJ010000342.1:0-3939 GCA_031424395.1 Chthoniobacter sp. | reverse complement strand
TGGGGCAGGATACGGCGACGCTTTCGCTGGCCGGTTTCCAGGCGCTGATGACGGCGGCGCGGGCGGCGGACGGCGCCATTCCGGGCACCGATCAGGATTTCCAAGGGGCCGAAGGTGACGTGCATGAAAAGCAGGCGGAGTTAGAAGATTTCGTGACGGCGGCGCTGGAGCTGGGCCGCTCGCAATATGACGTGGGGACGACGGAGCGGGAGATCATCGACGCCGTGCCGCTGGAGCCGGCGACGGGCGGGGGCGGCGGGGGCGGCGGTGGCGGCGGGGGGGCGGTGATCCCGGCGGTGCCGCAGGAGCTGACGCTCACGTCGGGCGCGGCGGGCAGCGGCTTGCTGACGGTGGACGCGGTGCTCGGCGCGGGCACGGTGACGGTGAAGGTCATCCGCAATCCGGGGCCGGAGCAGTCGGTGGTGAGCACTTTCACCACGCTGCCGCAGGTGCTGAGCTTCGGCGCGGGCGAAGCGGTGACGCTGGCCCTCAGCGCGGTGAATGCGGCGGGCGAAAGCGCGCTCAGCGAGGCCGGGATGGCGACGGCGCCCTAGGGGGGCACGCGCCGCTTGACGCGGCACGGAAACGATACCTATCCTCCGCGTTTCTCACCCTACTAGGAGCCACACCACCTTGGACTTAAAAGAAATCAAAGAACTCATCGCCCTGATGCGGAAGAACGACCTATCCGTTTTCAAAATGGAGAAGGAGGGCTTTAAGATCACCCTGAAAAAGGGCACGGATTTTCAGCCCGTCATCACCGCCACCACCGCGCCGGCCCCGACCGCCGCGGCTGCTCCGGCGGCCACCGTTTCCGCCGCGGAGGCGCCGAAAGACGAGGCCAGCCTGCGGGAGATCACTTCGCCGATGGTGGGGACGTTTTACGGCTCGGCTTCGCCGGATTCGCCGCCCTACGTGACGGTGGGCCAGGAGGTCACGGAGGATACCGTGGTGTGCATCATCGAGGCGATGAAGGTGATGAATGAAATCAAGGCCGAGGTGCGCGGGGTCATCGCCGAGGTGGTGGCGGAAAACGGCAAGCCCGTGCAGTACGGGCAGGCGCTGTTCAAGGTGCGCTAAGCCGCGATGTTTAAGAAAGTCCTCATCGCCAACCGGGGCGAAATCGCCCTCCGCGTCATCCGCGCGTGCAAGGAACTCGGGGTCAAAACGCTCGCCGTGTATTCGGAGGCGGATGTGGATTCGCTGCATGTGCAGCTCGCCGACGAGGCCATCTGCATCGGGCCGGCCGCGAGCGCGCAGTCGTATTTGAAGATCGACCGGATCATCAGCGCCGCGGAGATCGGCGATGTGGATGCGATCCATCCGGGCTATGGTTTCCTGAGCGAGAACGCGCACTTCGTGGACATCTGCGAGAGCTGCAACATCAAGTTCATCGGGCCGCCCGCCGTGGCCATCCGCGCGATGGGCGACAAGAACACCGCCCGCGCCACGGCGAAGCGCGCCGGGATGCCGGTGACGCCCGGCTCGGACGGCATCGTGCAGACGGAAAAAGAGGCGCGGGAGATCGCCCGCAAAATGGGCTACCCGGTGATGATCAAGGCCACTGCGGGCGGCGGCGGGCGCGGCATGCGCGCGGCGCACAATGACAGCTCGCTGGTCTCGGGCTTCCACGCGGCGCGGCAGGAGGCGGACAAGGCCTTTGGCAACCCCGACGTTTATCTCGAAAAGCTCATCGAGAACCCGCACCACATCGAGTTTCAGATCATGGCCGACATGCACGGCGACGTGGTGCATCTCGGCGAGCGCGACTGCTCCATGCAGCGCCGCAACCAGAAGATCATCGAGGAGACGCCCTCGCCCATCATGACCGACGAAATCCGCGAGCGCATGGGCGAGGACTGCGTGCGGCTGGCACGCGAGGTCGGCTACGTCGGCGCGGGCACCATCGAGTGCCTGATGGACGACCACGGGCACTACTACTTCATGGAGATGAACACGCGTATTCAGGTCGAGCACTGCATCACCGAGGAGGCCTACGGCGTCGATCTCGTGAAAGAGCAGATCAAGGTCGCGGCGGGCGAAAAGCTCTCGCAGTACATGCACAACGCGCAGCGGAAGTACCACGCCATCGAGTGCCGCATCAACGCCGAGGACCCGTTCAACAATTTCCAGCCCTGCCCCGGCAAGATCGACC
Source organism: Chthoniobacter sp. (assembly GCA_031424395.1). Taxonomy (GTDB): domain Bacteria; phylum Verrucomicrobiota; class Verrucomicrobiia; order Chthoniobacterales; family Chthoniobacteraceae; genus Chthoniobacter. Next base: position 1,784 of record JANPHJ010000342.1, on the reverse strand, counting down.
TCTACTACGCCCCCGGCGGACGCGGCATCCGGATCGACTCGCACGCCTACGCCGGCTACACCGTGCCGCCGCATTACGACTCGATGATCGCCAAGGTCATCGGCATGGGCGTAACCCGCGACCACGCCATCGCCCGCATGAGCCGCGCGCTCGGTGAATACCTGATCACCGGGATCAAGACGACAATCCCCTTCCAGGAAGCGATCATGCGCGACCCGGATTTCGTCCGCGGGAAATACAACACGGGCTTCGTGCAAAAGATCATCGAGTCGCGGGTGGCGGAGTTTGCCGCGCGGTAGAGGGGGACTTTGAAAAGGCCCCCTTTCCGGACTGCGGTGATTTCGGAAAATTCCCGTTGCGCTCCCCGGAATCTCCCATTACTCCTTCCGCCCATTTTTTACCTGCCAAAACCCTACGCACGCACCTATGTCCACTGAACTGATGACGGAACTTCTCGAGGCTGGTGTCCACTTTGGTCACCAGACCAAACGCTGGAACCCGAAGATGAAGCCGTTCATTTTCGAGAAGCGCAACGCCATCTACATCATCAACCTCGGCAAGACCGTCGAGCAGCTCGATGAGGCGACCAAGTTTCTGAGCGATGTGACCAGCCGCCGCGGCAAGGTGCTTTTCGTCGGCTGCAAAAAGCAGGCGCAGGAGGCCATCAAGGAAGCCGCGCTGGCGTGCGGGCAGTTTTACGTGAACCAGCGCTGGCTGGGCGGCACGCTCACCAACCTGACCACCATCCGCAAGAGCATCGCGCGGATGAAATACATCGAGAACCTCGATAAGCAGCCCGAGTATTCGAAGATGGGCAAGCAGGAGATTTCGGCGGTCAAACGCGAGGGTGAAAAGCTCAAGCGCAACCTCGAAGGCATCCGCGACATGGAGAAGCATCCCGACGCCATCGTCATCATCGACACCATGCGCGAAGGCATCGCCGTCGCCGAGGCCAACCGGCTCAACATCCCGATTGTCGCCATCGTCGATACCAACGCCGATCCTGAGCTGATCAAATACCCCATCGCCGGCAACGACGACGCCATCCGCGCCATCCGCATCGTTTTGCAGAAACTGGTGGACGCCATCGTCTCGACGAGCACGGGCCGGTCAAAGAAAGATCAGGAGGCCCTCGCCGGAGTCGGCGAATAACGCCCGCCCCTCGGCAACCCCTTTCGGAGAGACGAGGGCCCAGCGCTCTCGTCTCTTTGCATTTCCAACCCTAGCCATCCAAACATCCCTATGAGCACCGCCATCGTCATCGACGCCCAACTCGTCAAAACCCTCCGCGAAAAAACCAACGCCGGCCTGATGGAATGCAAGCGCGCCCTCAACGAAACCGGCGGCGACCTCGAAGCCGCCATCGACGTGCTGCGCGCCAAAGGCGCAGCCAGCGCCGCGAAAAAGGCCGACCGCGAAGCCAAAGACGGCGTCATCGCCCAAGCGATCCTGCCCGGCGCGAAAGTCGGCGTGCTCGTCGAAGTCAATTGCGAGACCGATTTCGTCGCGAAGAACGACAGCTTTCGCGCCTTCACCGACGATATCGCGAAAAAGATCGCCGCGAACCCCGATGTCGATCTCGAAAGCGAGCGGGTCGCTGCCGTGCAAAAGATCGGCGAAAACGTCCGCATCCGCCGCAGCGCCCGCGTGGAAGTGAGCGGCCACGGTTCGCTCGCCGCCTACATCCACACCGGTTCGAAAGTCGGCGTGCTCGTGGAGGTCGGCTCGGAGAAGGATGACACCGCGGCGAAGGAAGAGTTCAAGCAGCTCGTCCGCGACATCAC
>JANPHJ010000341.1:0-55931 GCA_031424395.1 Chthoniobacter sp. | reverse complement strand
TCACCGTCATCCGCACCGGCGTCGGCGTCCCGCCCTTCAAATTCCAGCGCCCGCAGACCCCGGACCTTTTCTACCGCGTGTGCATCCTGCCCTTTCGCACCCAAAGCGCCGCCGCCGCCAATGCCGCCCTGCTCATTATCGAAGACGTCACCGAACACGAGCGCGCCCAGCGGCTCGAGATCGAGGCCGCCAATCTCCGCCTCGTCAAATCCATGGCCGAACACCTCGCCCACGAAATCGGCAACTCGCTCGTCCCCCTCTCCACCCACCAGCAGTTGCTCAAAGACTCCATCAACGACCCTGAGTTTCAGGAATCCCTCGGCCTCGTCCTTGCCTCCGGCGTGAAACGCATCTCGCGCCTCGCCAGCCAGATGGTCTTCCTCGCCCGCGACTGGCAGGCGGACTTCTGCGACGCCGTGTCCGTCTCCGATCTGCTGGTCGAGGCCTTTCACGAGGCCCACACCTTCCATCCGGGGAAAAAGCTCGCGCAACTCAGCTTCAACAAAGACCTCGCGCCGTGGAAAGTCGCCGGCGACCACAAAGCCCTGCGGCACGCCTTTTCTGAGATCATGCTAAATGCCCTCCAGGCCAACCCCGACGCGCCGACTGTCGCCGTCCACCTCGCCGCGAGCCCCAGCGGCGTGCCCCATCTAGAGGTCGAGGTGCGCGACTCCGGCCAGGGCTTCAACGCCGAGATTGCTCTGCGCGCGCCCGAGCCTTTTTTCTCCACCCGCAACGTCGGCCTCGGTCTCGGCCTCACCGTCTCGCGCAAAATCATCGAGAGCCACCATGGTCGCATCGAGATTCCCCTTTCGCAAAAAGGCGAGCCCGGCCTCGTCCGCGTCTCCCTCCCGCTGCTCAATTAGCCGGCTTTTCTCTGTCCGCTGATTTTGCCGCTAGCCAAGGCACTCGCTTTGCTTTCTCATCCGCGCGAAATGAAACCCACGAAACCCCTCCTTTGTGCCGCCGCCATCCTCGCCCTCACCGCGCCGGCCGCCTTCTCCCTAGGCTTCCGCATCGCCGACCAAGACGCTGAAGCCACCGCCCGCGGCGACGCCTTTGCCGCCACCGCCGACAACCCCTCCGCCGTTTGGTACAACCCCGCCGGCATCGCCCAGCTCGAAGGCACCCGCGTCCTCCTCGGCTCCTACGCCACCACCCTGCGCGAGCGCGTCGATCCCGCCGCGCCCGGTGCGCCCGCTTTTTCCAACACCAATCACGAACTGCAATTCGTCCCCCATTTCTTCCTGACCAGCAAGCCCAAGGGCTCCCCCATCGCCCTCGGCCTCGGCATCTACGCGCCCTATGGCCTCGGCTTGGAATATCCCGATGACACACCCTTCCGCACCACCGCGCGCAAAGGCAAAATCCTCTACGTCGCCATCAACCCCGTCATCGCTTGGAAAATCTGTGACACCCTCTCCGTCGCCGCCGGCCCTTCCGTCAACTACGGCAGCGCCGAACTCCAGCAGGGCGTGCTCGCTGTCGGCGACACCTTCAAATTCAAAGGCGACGGCATCACTTGGAACCTCGGCGCGGGCATCCTGTGGAATCCCCACCGCATGCACCACTTCGGCATCACCTACCACAGCGCCACCTCCATCGACTTCGACGGCCACGCCACCCTGCACACCGAATCCTTCACCGCCGCCACGCCCTTCGGGCCGTTCCCCGTCGCCGGCATCGACCGCCGCGAGGAGGCCGACGTGCGTTTCCACATCCCGCAGAACATCGTCTTCGGCTACTCCTTCACCCCCACGCCCGACTGGAACTTCGAATTCAACGCCGACTGGACCGACTGGCATCAGCTCAAGACCGTCACCCTCCACCAGAGCGAGAGCGGCGACATCGCCATCCCCTTCAACTGGCAGTCGAGCTGGTTCTGGGAATTCGGCATCACCAAGAAATTCTCCCACGGCCTGCAAGCCAGCGTCGGCTACATCTGGAGCGAAAACTCCGTCTCCAACGACAGCTTCAACCCCATCATCCCAGACTCCAACCGCCACGTCGTCACCGCCGGCTTTGGGCAGAAACTCGACCGCTTCAACTGGAACGTCGCCTACCAGTGGGCCTATGGTCCCACCCGCACCGTCACCCAGGGCACCTCCGCCGACGGCACCTACCGCGCCCAGGGCAATTCCGTCAATCTGACCCTTGGATACAATTTCTGAGCCTCCGCCCGCGGCAACCACCGCGCCCGCCCTCGTGAAGCCGACCCTCCTCATCGTCGATGACGAGGAAGGACCGCGGCAGTCGCTGCGCATTGTTTTCAAAAACGACTACCAGGTCCTGCTCGCCACCAGCGGGCTCGACGCCATCGAGCTGATCAAAAACCACGCCGTCGATGTCACCGTGCTCGACATCATGATGCTCGGCATCTCCGGCGTGGAGACGCTCAAGGAAATCAAGCGCATCGACCCCGCCGTCGAAGTCATCATGCTCACCGCCTTCGAGACCATCGAGACCGCCCGCCAGGCCCTGCGCCACGGCGCCAGCGACTACCTGAACAAGCCCTTCGACATCGCCACCATGCGCGCCGCCGTGGCCCACGCCGTGCAAAAGCACCGCGCTACCGTCGAGTTCAAGCGCGGCAACCAGGAACTCCAGACCCTCCAGCACGAAATCCACAGCCACCGCATGGCTGAGGAAATGGCCCGCAACCAAGGCGAGATTTACGCCAGCGTCCTGCACGACATCAACAGCCCGCTCACCATCATCTCCGGCTTCGTCGAGCTCATCAACCGCTCCATGGAAAACGCCGCCAGCGTCGAAGGCGAACAGCTCGAAACCATCAAAGGCGACCTCAGCCGGCTCAACGGCCAGGTCAGCCGCTGCGTGGAAATCTCCCGGCGCTACCTCAGCTTTCTCCACGGCCAAGCCTCGGGCGTCTCCTACGTCGGGGTCAACCAGGTCATGAGCGATCTCACCGAACTCCTCAGCCGCCACCCCAGCGCCCGCGGCCAGCAGCTCACCGTCACCGGCCTCACCGCCGACGTCCCCGCCGCCATCAACGGCACCGACTTTCTCCAGATCCTCCTCAACCTCACCATCAACGCGCTGCAATGCGCCGCCACCCCGCACCGCATCGACGTCGCCTGCCAGCTGCACGCCGCGCCCATTGACATCGCCGGCTTTCCCGACGGCCCCGGGCAGCGCGTCATCAACCGCGAAAACTTCACCAACCACCCGCCCGTCCTCGCCATCACCATCGAGGACAGCGGCCCCGGCATCCCGCCGGAAATCCTGCGCCGCATGTTTGAGGAGCGCTTCACCACCAAAACCGCCGAACAGGGCACCGGCCTCGGCCTTTCCATCGTCAAGCGCCTCATTCGCGAAGCCGGCGGCGCCATCATCATCCAGAGCCAGCCCGGCACCGGCGCGAAATTCACCGTCTGCCTGCAAACCGTCGGCTGAGCGCCGCGCGCCGTCTTTTCAGTCCCGCCCCGTCATTGGGTGCATCTGCCGCCGGATCGAGCGCGAGCGGGCCAGCGGCACCAGCGCCAGCGCCTGCAGGGCGATGCCCAGCACCGGCTTTTTCAGCAGCCCCTGCGACCGCGGCATATTGCCGCCCGCGATGTAAAACAGCACCATCGAAAAGCCCGCGATTGACAGCACCAGCAGCGTGGCCAGCGCATAGCGCGCCCACGGCAGCCGTCGCCACATGCCGATGAGCATCATCTTCGTCCCCAGCGCGCTGAGAATCGCCAGCCCCGTCAGTAAAGGGATGGGATTGAACGGATCGTAGCTGAACCGCAGCAGCAGGTAATCCGCACCCGCGAGCAGGAGAAACAGCACGCCGATCCACAGCCGCGCGCGCAGCTTCCAGTTTGGCGGGACCAGCGGCGTCCAGGTGGTGGTGGGATTTGGATCGTTCATGGGGTTTTGAAAAAAATGCCGCTATTGCGAGGCCGCCGACAATTCCAGAATTCGTCCCGGCAGCCAGCCCAGCTTGTCTTTGAAAGTCACCGGCCGCGTGTATTCGAGGATCAGCACGCGCCCCGCACCCGTGCGCAGCACATCCAGCGGACGCGCCAGCGGTGCCAGCACCGTCTCCACGCGCGCCGTGCAGGAGCCATCCGCGCGCTTCGCCACATGCACCGAGAGCAGGTCAAAGCCCACGTCCTCCGGCGCGGCGGGCGCACCGAGGAGATTGCCAAAGCGCGTCACCAAAAACCCGCCGCGCACCGGCTCCGGAAAATCCGCCCCGCACCACACCGCCCCGCCCGGACACGAGTGTGCGTCGAACGTCCCCAGCCCCGCACTCTTCCCACCGCCAGCCGGCCCGAGATTCATCACCGGCGGAGTAAAAGTCACACCCTCCGGCGGCGGCGGCGTGTGCGCGTAGGGAAACTGCGGCTTAGCCGGCCAGTCCGAAAACTGAAACGGAAACCCGTAATGCCGCCCCGGCCGGATCCAGTCCATCTCCTCCGGCGCGCTGTAATCCGGGCCGTTGGCAAACGTGAACAGGCTCTCCTCCCCGTCCCATGCGAAGCCGTACGGATTACGGATGCCCCGCGCATACATCTCCAGCGCGGGCTGCTCCGCCTGCGGATCGAAACGCCACAGCCCCGCCGTCACCGCCACCTCGCCGCCTTGGAAATAATGCTCCGGCTCGCCCCGCACCTCACCGCCGTCCGTGCGCGAACCGCTGCTCACATAAAGCAACCCGTCCGGCCCAAACGCGAGATTGCTCACCCCGTGATTCATCCCGCCCACGCCCTGCGGATAGCTCGTCTTAAACCAAGGCCGTGGCTTGCCCACACCCCCGTCGGTGGTTTCGCTCGTCCGCCAGATCACCACCTCATTCGTATAAACCGGCACGTCGTGCGTGAGCTTTTGATTGCTCACCAGCCACAGCCGCCCCCTGCCATCCACCGTCAGTCCAATCGTCACCAGATCGCCCCGTTTCGCATCCAGATATTCCTCCGCCCGGAGCACCGGCGTCAGCGCGCCCGCCGTCACATCGAGCGCATACACCCCGCCACTTTGCGCCAGCACATACACGCCTTTTTCACCGCCCGCCAGCCGCGTGCAAAACTCCGGCAGCCGCGCCACCTCGCGCAGCTTGAAACCCGCCGGGGCCATGGGCAGCGGCAGAAATTCCACCGACTTCAGCAGCTCCGCGTACGTCTTGAACTGCGACTTTGCCCGGCCCGCCGCCACCTCCTCCAACGTGAACTCCCGCCCCGTATTGCCCCACGACTTCACCACGAAAGTCAGCACCGCCGCCACGTCGGCGTCATCGAGCACCTGCGCGGGCATCACATTGTTGTAGTCCCTTTGCAACACCTTGACCGGCCCCGACAAGCCCTCGCACAGTACCTTGATCGTCCGCTCGCGATCCCCCGTCAGCCAGTCGCTCCCCGCCAGCGGCGGATACACTGGCGGCGCGCCTTCCCCACCCGGCTGATGGCACAGGGCACACTTCTCCGCATAGATTTTCTGCCCCCGCACCATCCCCTCATCCGCGGCCGTCGCGACTGCCATCCCCAGCAAAAAAATGAGCGCAGAAAATCTCGGGGCGGAAAACATGGCTCGCGAACCTACGGAAACCGCCCGCCCCATGTCGAGATGGGCGTCGGAAATCATCGGCCACTGCGCCGGCGCGACGCGGCGTTCATTTCCGCGCCTCCGGCGTCACCTCCACCTCCACGCGCTGGCCGTCGCGCTCCACGGCTACTTTCACCGGCCTGCCGATTTTCACCGCATCGAGCGCGTAGGTGTAGTCGTAGATGTTCGCGATTTTCTGGCCGGCAAATTCCACGATCACATCGCCGCCCTTGAGCCCGCCCTTCTCCGCCGGACTGCCCGCGCGCACGCCGCTGAGCTTCACGCCGTTCACCTCGGTGGAGTAGTCCGGGATCGAGCCGAGATAGGCGCGCAGGCTGTCGCGCGAACCCGCGCCGGCATCGCTGCGCTCGACGCGCGCGAAGTCGGGCCGCTCGGGCGCGCTCGCGAGATCGAGCACAATCTGCTGCGCGAACTTCGCGATGCGTTCCAAGCCCTCGGTGTTGAGCTTGTCGGCGGTGTCGGTGGGGCGGTGATAGTCCTCGTGCGAGCCGGTGAAAAAATTCAGCACCGGGATGCGCTTCGGATAAAAGCTCGTGGTGTCCGTGGGCAGATACGGATCGTCCTGCAGCGCGAGCGCGAAGCCCGCCGCGACGTTGCGTTTCTCCAGCTCGCGCCGCCACAGCTTCGACGACCCGACGCCCTGCATCGTCAGCTTGTTGTCCCGCAGCCGACCGATCATGTCGAAGTTCACGTAAGCCGCGATCTTCCCGGCGGGCACCGGCGGCTTCTCGCAAAATGCCGCGCTGCCGAGCAGGCCGGTTTCCTCGCCGCTCCACAGCGCGAAGATGATACCGCGCTGCAAAGCCACACGCTCCACGGTGCGGTGGTGCGCGAGCGAGGCGGCGATCTCCATCACGGCGGCGGTGCCGCTCGCGTTGTCATCCGCGCCGGGATGAATCTGCCCCTCCTCCCCCGCGCGAGCCATCGACGAGCCTGCGCCACCTTTGCCGAGATGATCGTAGTGCGCGCCCACCACGATGTATTCGTCCGTCCCGACCGGCGGGAGAAAGGCGACGACGTTGCGATCCGTTTTCCTGATGTGCTCCACGCCGGTCGCGAGTTTCACTTTCACCTTCGGCAAAATGAATCCGCCCTCCGCATGCGGACTCTCGGTGTCGAGCGCCGTCTGGAGTTCCTTCAGGTTTTTTCCACCCGGTGCCAGCAGCGCATCCGCCGTCGCGCCGCTGACCGACGCGGCGATGATGCCGCTGCCGGAGTTGCTGCCGTCATTGGTCAGCGGCAGCAGTTCGCCCGCGTTTGGCGAGTTCGGCCCCGTCACCACGAGCACCACTTTTGCGCCGCGCTCGCGCGCCATCATCGCCTTGTAGCGCAGCCCGGCGTAGCGGTTGAGCTGCGCGCGCCGCGCCGCGTCCACGCCCTCGGGCACGTAGCGCAGGAGCAGGACGATTTTGTCCTTAACGTCGAGACCCTCGTAGCTGTTGTAGCGCGGGTTTTTCCCGTCCTCGGGAACGCTCAGGCCGTAGCCCGCGAAGATGACTTCGCCCTCAGCCTCGCCGTTGTCGGAAAACGCGAGCGGACGGAAATCCTTGTCCAGTGGCTGATTTGCAGTCGGCGGCCCGGAGATTTCAAAGCGACACTTTTCCGGGATCACGCGCTCGCCGGCGGTGAACTCAAACGGCTGAAAAAATCCGTCGCCGAACGCATTCAGCCCAGCGTGTTTGAAATAGTCCGCGAGCCAGTCCGCCGCCGCCTTTGCGCCCGCGGTCCCCGTCGCGCGGCCTTCGCGCTCGGGCGCGGCGAGCCAGGCGGTTTCGGCCTGCAGGTCGTCGCGGGAGATTTCCGTACGGAGCGCGAGCGCCTGGGAGTTCGTCGGCACGGCGGGTGGGACGGCGGACGGGGCGTCCGCGCCACGCGGCGGCGCGGACGCGAGCGCGGCGCGCGCCGCGGCGGCATTACAGTAGGCGAGGAAAAGCTGCGACTTGCCATCGGCGGTGCGGCCGCTGGTCCAGCAGAGCTTTTTTCCATCGGGCGAAAAGACGGGCAGCCCGTCGAAGCCGGGCGTGAAGGTGACGCGCACCGGCGCCCGCGCCCCGGCGGCATCGGTGATGAACAGCTCGAAATTTTCAAAGCCGAGTTTGTTCGACGTGAAGACGAGATACTGGCCGCTCGGATGAAAGAACGGCGCCCACGACATCGACTTGAAATCCGTCACGCGGAGTTTCTCGCTGCCGTCGGTTTTCATCGTCCAAACGTCGGCGTTCATGCCGCTCTGGTCGAAGTGCCGCCAGACGATGCGCTGGCCGTCGGGCGAGAAAAACGGGCCGCCGTCGTAGCCGGGCGCGTCGGTCAGTTGCCGCACGTTTGCCCCGTCGGCGTCCATGATGAAAATGTCGCCGAACCACGCGGGATCCTTGTCGTAGCGGGCCTTTGCGGCGGGCGACAGCTTGTCGGGCGGGAAGGCGGCGCGCAGCGAACAGAAGACGATTTGCCGGCCATTCGGCGAGAACGCGCCCTCCGCATCGTAGCCGGGCGAGTGCGTGAGATTGACGAGTTGCGTGCCGTCCTGATTGCACGACCAAATGTCCATCGCCGCGTCATAGTCCCACGAATAGCGCCGCTGCTGGCCGCTCGCGCGGAAATCGAGCTCGGCCTTTTGCTTCGCTGCGCTTTCGGGATCGGCGTGTGTGGAGGCGAAGAGCACGCGGCCCGTGCCGGGCTGGAAAAAGCCGCACGTCGTCTTGCCCGCGCCCGGCGAGACGCGCGCGGTTTCGCCTGAGAGCAGGTCGAGCAGGTACATCTGGTAGAACGGATTCTCCGCTTCGCGCTCGCTTTGGAAAATCAGCAGATTGCCGTCGGGATGGAAGTAGCCCTCGCCGCTGCGCCGCCCTTCGTAGGTGAGCTGCCGGGCATTGGTGATGAGGCGGGCTTCGTCCGCGGCATCGTCGGCGAAAGCGGGGGCGGCGAGGAGCGTGAGGACGAGTGGGAGCAGGCGCATGGAAGGTGGGATATTGGCACGCGCGGTGGACGCGCGCGGTCATTTCTCGCGCGCGCGGGTGCGAAGCGCCAACACCGAAATGAAAGCGTGGCGCCGGCGGAAAATTTTCTGCCCGCGCCGCGGCCCTGCGCTAAGATGCCCGGCTGATGACCGACCCGAGCCGCGACCCGCATGAGGGTGGCTTTATTTTCCAAGACCCGCAGGGCCGCCGCTGGCCGCGGCTGAGGCGCGTGCTGGCGCTGTGGGCGCTGTTGCTGGTGCTGGCGGTGCTGTGGTTTTTGCGCACGCTTTTCATCCACCCGGAGCTGCGCGTGCCCGCTGCGGTGCGCTCGCTGAAAGGCCAGCTCAGGACGGCGAACCACGCGGCCAAGGACGACCCGAACGCGCTCAGCTTCGAGAAAAAACTCCAGCAGCTCAACGCGCAGGCGGCGGGCGACAGCCCCGATCCCGCGACCATCGCCAAGCTCTACGGCAGCTCGAAGGCCGGGCAGGAACGGTTGGCGCGCATCCACGCGCAGCTCCAGCGCGCGCACGGCGAGGTGCGGCTCGGGCTCTATGTGGACTGGGACCCGAACAGCTTTGTCTCGCTGGAAAAGCACGCGGGCGCGCTCACCCATCTCGCGCCCGAATGGCTGGCGCTGCACGGCACCGACAGCCAGCTCACCGTCGAGACGGAACCGCGCATCATCACTTTCGCCGCCGCGCACGGGCTCACGCTCATGCCCATCCTGCACAATCTCCAAGGCAACACCTGGCAGCCCGAGGCGGTGGAAAATCTCGCCAATGGCTCCGCCGACAAACGCGAACGCTTCGTCCGCGCACTCGTCTCCGCTTTGCAAAAGGCGAAGGCGGGCGGCGTAATCCTCGACTGGCAGCAGGTCGATCCCGCGTACCAGGACAACTACACCGACCTCATCGCGCAGCTCGCCGACGCGCTGGCCGCGGTAAAGATGGAGCTGTGGTTCATGATCTCGCTCGGCGAGGACTTCGACACCTTCGACATCCCGGCGCTGGAGCTGTCGGTGGACCGTTTCATCGCCGTGCTGCACGACGAAAATTCCGAGAGCGATGCGCCGGGGCCGATCGCTTCGCAGACGTGGCTGGAGGGCTGGATCAAGGTCATCACCAAGACCGACGCGCAAGGCGGCTGGCACTACGGCGAGCCGGCGCAGTGGCTCGGGCTGCTCGGCGCGTACGCCTACGACTGGAATACGACGACGCACAAGGCGGAGACCATTGGCTACAAAGATGCCATGAGCCGCGCGAGCTATGCAGGTGTGGATCGCGACGGGAACAAGACCGAAGTGGCCGCGCCGTCCTACAACGGGCAGTACGACTACTCGGAGCCCGACGGCGAGCACACCGTCACGTTTCTCGACGCGATCTCCTTTCACAATCAGCTCCGCACGGTGCGCGCGGCGAAGTTCGGCGGCATCGGCGTGAGCCGGCTCGGCACGGAAGATCCGCAGATTTGGGACGTGCTGGAAATGCGCGGCCCGCCCGGCCTCGGCGCGCTGCGGGCACTGGGCGAGCTGAAGCCCAACGTGAGCGTGACCAACGTCGGCCGCGGCGAAATCGTGAGCGTGGATCTCAAAAGCGACGACGGCCACCGCACCGTCGCCCTCACACCCGACGGCCAGCTCAGCGCGGAGTACACGGACTTTCCCACCTACCCTATCCTCTACCACCAGGGCGCGGGCGCGGAGCACGATGTGGCCATCACATTCGACGACGGCCCCGATCCGAAATGGACGCCGCAGGTTCTCGACCTCCTCAAGGCGCGCGGGGTGAAGGCGGCGTTTTTCCTCGTGGGGCAGAACTGCGAGGACCACCCCGGCCTCGTCGCGCGGATCGTCGCGGAGGGCCATGAAATCGGCAACCACACCTACTCCCACCGCAACCTCGCGCTGATGTCGGAGACCATGATGCAGCTCGAACTCGACGCCACGCAGCGCCTGATCCAGAGCATCACCGGGCTCTCCACCACGCTCTTTCGCCCCCCCTACAACGCCGATTCGAACCCCGCCGACCTCGCGGAGCTGGCCCCGCTCGAACTCGCGGAAAAGCTCGGCTACACCATCGTGCTGGAAAAGATCGACCCGCGCGACTGGTCGCGGCCGGGCGTGGAGGAGATCGTGCAGCGCGTGAAAGATTTGCGCGACGAAGGGAACATCATCCTGCTGCACGACGCCGGCGGCGACCGCGCGCAGACCGTGGCGGCGCTGCCGCGGATCATCGACTACCTGCACGCGCGCGGCGACCGCATCGTGTCGCTCAGCGAGCTGCTGAACATCCCGCGCGCCGAGCTGATGCCGCCCGTGGATGAAAGGCGCGAACCGCTGGAGCGCATCGTGGCGAGCACCGGTTTCCACGCGTGGCATGCGGTGGTGGAGCTGTTCTGGGCGTTCATGATTTTGTCCACCGGGCTCGTCGTCGGCCGCACGCTCATCGTCGCATGGCTCGCGCACCGGCACCACCGCGGGGCGCGGAAAGGCGCAAGGCGCAAGGCGAAGGGCGAAGACTTTTGTCCGCCGCTGAGCGTGGTCATCGCGGCTTACAACGAGGGCAAGGTGATCGCGCAGACTTTGCGCTCGGTCGTGCAGACGGACTACGCGGGCGAGTTTGAAATCGTGGTCGTGGACGACGGCTCGCGGGACGACACCGCCGCGAAAGTCGCACGCGTGGCCGCCGCCGAGCCGCACATCCGCTTGATCCGGCAGGCGAACAGCGGCAAGGCCGGCGCACTCCGCAACGGCGTGGCGCAGGCGCGGCACGGCATCGTGGTTTTTCTCGACGCCGACACGCAGTTCGAGCGCGGCACCCTGCGCGCCATCGTGCAGCCGCTCGCCAATCCACTCACCGGCGCAGTCAGCGGCAATGCGCGCGTGGGCAACCTGCGCACCTTCATCGCCCGCTGCCAGAGCCTCGAATACATCTGCGGCTTCAACCTCGACCGCCGTGCCTACACCTCGACGAACTGCATCACCGTTGTCCCCGGCGCGATCAGCGCGCTGCGCAAAAGCGCCATCGCCGCGGCGGGCGGTTTTTCTCACGACACCCTCGCCGAGGACACCGACCTCACGCTCACCCTTCACCGCCTCGGCTACCGCATCGACTACGCGCCGGGCGCCATCGCCCACACCGAAGCGCCCGAGACCTTTCGCACCCTCACCCGGCAGCGTTTCCGCTGGGCCTTTGGCACCATGCAGTGCCTGTGGAAACACCGCGACCTAGTCTTCAACCCGCGCTTTCCCGCGCTCGGCTGGTTCAGCCTGCCGAACATCTGGTTCATGCAAATCGGCCTCGTCGCCGTCACCCCGCTGGTCGATGCGATCCTGCTCTACTCCTTGATTCTAGGCCATGCGGCGGGCCTCTGGTATTGGTTTGCCGCCGTGCTGGGACTCGATCTTTTTCTCGCCATGCTCGCCTGCTGGATGGAGCGCGAACCGCTGCACCGCGCCCTGCTCATCCTGCCCATGCGCTCCGTCTATCGCCCGCTGCTCGCATGGGTCGTGTGGAAGTCCATCTTCCACGCGCTGCGCGGCGCGCTTGTCAGTTGGGGAAAGTTGGAGCGCACGGCGAGTGTGAGGGTATGAATTTTCGATTGCCGATTGCCGATTGCCGATTGGACGCGCGCGAACTTTTCCTGCTCGTGCTTTTGCTCACGGCCTCCGCCTGCCGGCGCGACGCGCAGACGGCGGACGCACCGGACAATCGAAAATCGAAAATCGAGACTCGAAAATTGGCCCTGCCCGCTTCCGGCGCCTACACCGGTGCCTACATCGACTGGGGCGAAAAGGAGGACGCGGTCGGGCTCGAAGCCATCGAGCAGTTCGACAAGCTGGTCGGCAAGCATCAGGCCATCGTCGCCAGCTCGAGCTACTGGGGGGAGCACACTTTTCCCGAGGCGAATGTGCGCGTCATCGCCGCGCACGGCTCGGTGCCGCTCATTTTCTGGTCGCCGTGGGACAAGCCGTATGAGGAGGGCCGCGGCCCCGACAAGTATTCCATCACCAGCATCATCGCGGGCGAGCACGACGCCTACATCGAGATGTGGGCGGACAAGGCGCGCGGCATTGGCCAGCCGATGATTGTTTCATTCGCCAATGAAATGAACGGCTCTTGGTTTCCCTGGAGCGGCCTGCACTACGGCGGCGACAAAATGGTCGAGGGCACCGCGCCGCCCAATGAACGCTACGTCGGGCCGGAGACCTTCAAGCAAGCCTACCGCCATGTCGTCGATCGAGTCCGCGCCCGCGGCGCCAGGAACGTGCAATGGGTGCTGCACCTCATGAACTACTCGCTCCCGCAGGAGGAGTGGAATCTCGCCATCCAATACTATCCCGGCTCCGACTACGTGGACTGGCTCGGCTTCAGCCTTTACGGCGCGCAGTTCGCGGATGACGAATGGTCCGATTTTTTCGGCCTGCTCGACTGGCCCTATGAGGAAATGCGCCGCATCGACGCCACGAAACCCGTGATGATTTGCGAGTGGGGCATCGGCGAATTCTCCGGCAAAGGCAGCAAGGCGCAGTGGATTCGCGACGCCTTTCGCCTGATGAAAGATCAAAAATATCCGAACATCAAAGCCTGCGTCTTCTGGCACGAGCGCTGGCAAAACCCCGACGGCCGCTACAGCAACCTCCGCGTCAACTCCACCCCCGAAGCCCTCGATGCCTACCGCGCGGGCGTCGCCGACCCGTTCTACCTCGGCCAGCCCATTTTCGAGCTGGCGAAATAGCTTCCACTGGCGCTAGCGGCTCCGAGACCGGGAGCGCTGTGGCTCGACGGCGACAATGTGCAACGCACTCAGCGTCGTCGTCGTTTCCTCATCTGCGTAAACCGTAATGCGTCCTCCCTTGGGACTAATCGCCACATAATCCCGATGCTTCACGCGATACTGCTTCCCGTCGGAAGTCTTCACGAGGAAAGGTGAAAACGGCTCTGCATTCATCAGTCGGCGAACTTCATCAGTCATCGGTTTTCCATACCGCAATCCGGTGCCTGGCGCGAAAACATTTTCCCTTGTGAAACAATTCACAAAATCCCCTTGCCCGCCTCCGGTCGGTTCCTAGAGTCCGCGCATGCCTGAAATCACGCCGGCCGCCTACGACTCGAAGATCGAGGGGAATATCATTTTTACCCAGGTGGACTCCGCCATGAACTGGATGCGCAAAAACTCCCTCTGGCCGATGCCGATGGGGCTCGCCTGCTGCGCCATCGAGCTGATGGCGGCGGGCGCGGCGCGGTTCGACATCGCGCGCTTCGGCTCGGAGGTGATGAGGTTTTCGCCGCGGCAGAGCGATGTGATGATCGTGGCCGGCACGGTGACCTACAAAATGGCGCTCGCGGTAAAGCGCATCTGGGACCAGATGCCGGAGCCGAAATGGTGCATCGCCATGGGCGCGTGCGCATCGAGCGGCGGCATGTATCGCAGCTACGCGGTGCTGCAGGGCATCGACCAGCTCATCCCGGTGGATGTCTATATCTCCGGCTGCCCGCCGCGGCCCGAGGCGCTGCTCGAAGGGCTGATGCGGCTGCAAAAGAAGATCGAAACCGAGCCTGCGCTGCGCGAGCAAAAGCGCGAACTCATGGCCCGCTACAACGCCTGACCCATGACCGCTCCTGTCACCGCCGCCGTCAGCGCCATCGAGGCGAAATTCCAAGTCGCCCAGAAGACCGAGTTTCGCGGCGAGACCACGCTGCTCGTGGAGCGCACCGCGATCAAAAACCTGTGCGCTTTTTGCCATGACACGCTCGGCTTCGACATGCTGCTCGACCTCAGCGGCGTGGACAACTTTGGCGCGGAGCCGCGCTTTGAAGTCGTCTATGAGCTTTACCAGCTCGCGACCGACGCCCATCTCCGGCTGAAGATCGCCGTCTCGGAAGACCACCTCACCGTGCCCTCCGTCATCGACGTGTGGCCGACCGCCGACTGGCACGAGCGCGAGGCGTATGACATGTACGGCATCACTTTCAGCGGCCATCCCGACCTGCGTCGCATCCTCATGTGGGATGGCTATCCGTTCTTTCCGCTGCGCAAAGATTTCCCGCTCGCCGGCCGCGGGAGCGACATGCCCGACGTGGCGTTCAGCAAAGCCGCGCCGCTGGCCGGCGGCCCCTTCGTCACCGTCCCCTCGACCGCGACGACCAAAGACCGCGAGCCGCGGTCCCGCGAAATCAGCTAAAGCGCGCGGGCCAGCAGGCGGACGAGTTGCTCCGCCGCGGCGCGGCCGGTGGCAAGGACTTCGCCGTGATCGAGCGCACCGGCGCTGAGACCCGCGGCCATGTTAGTGAGGCAGGAAAACGCCGCGACTTCCATGCCGAGCGCCCGCGCCTGCATAGCCTCCAACACCGTGCTCATGCCCACGGCATCCGCGCCGAGTGTGCGCAGCATCCGCACCTCGGCGGGCGTCTCGTACTGCGGGCCCAAGAGCCCGGCGTACACGCCCATGTGCAGCACGGTTTTTTCCTCTGTGGCCAGCCGCGCAAAGTGCGC
The DNA here is from genome assembly GCA_031424395.1 of Chthoniobacter sp. Taxonomy (GTDB): domain Bacteria; phylum Verrucomicrobiota; class Verrucomicrobiia; order Chthoniobacterales; family Chthoniobacteraceae; genus Chthoniobacter. The sequence goes on along the minus strand of JANPHJ010000341.1, from coordinate 40,905 downwards.
GCGCAAGTCCGGCGAATACACCGCGCTCATATTCACGAAGTTCGCCCCGCCGAGCAACGGCGAGGTGCCGGTCAGGTTTAGGTGGTCGCTCAGCATCATCCACGTCCCCGGCGCGAAGTCCGCCCGCAGCGAGCCCGCCGCATTGGTGAGGATGAGCTTTTTCACCCCGAGCGCCTCCATGAAGCGCACGCCCGCCGTCGCCTCCTCGGCCGTTCGGCCTTCGTACAAATGCACGCGACCCTGCGCCACAATCACGCGCTTTCCCGCGAGCCGGCCAAAGACGAAACGCCCCGCGTGCCCCGGCACCGTCGAAACTGGCAGCCCCGGGATTTCCTCGTACGGCACGGCCAGGATCGCATCCACTTCATCCACCAGCGAGCCGAGCCCCGAGCCCAGCACGATCCCCCACTCCGGTTGAAAATCGCGCACCGCCTTCGGCAAAACTTCGGCGTCGAGAGAAAGGTTCATGCTCCCAATGCCGTAATCTTTTTGAGCAATTCATACAGCATTTCCATCCGCGGCAGCACCGCCCCCGCGCCCGTGCCCTGCCGCCACGGCTCGCCAAAAATCGCCTCCACTTCCACGGGGCGGCCGGCCTGCCAGTCGAGCATGGACGACGGCTGGTACGCGCCCATCGAATAGCTGCGCTCGATCTGCCAGTCCGCGAAGTCGTCCGGGATTTCGTGGCCGAGCTGGCGCGCGGCAGCGAGCGCTTCGGCCATCAGGTCGCGGGCGAGTTTGCGCAGGCCGTCGTCGTCGAGGACGACATCGACGGTCGCCGCAGCGGCGATGGAGAGGCCGTTGAAGGGGATGTTCCAAAGCAGTTTGCGCCAGCGCTCGGTGACGAGATTTTCCACCGCCCGCGCCTCCACGCCCGCGCTAACAAAAGCCTCGGCCACGGCGCGTGCTCGGTCGCTCGCGGGACGGCGAAACTCACCGATGGAAATCGAACCAGCATCGTAGTGCTCGATCACGCCCGGCGCCGTCCGGTTCAGGCAGACGAAACACAGCGCGCCCATCACCCGCTCCGCGCCCCAGCGCGCGGCGAGGAATTCCTCGTTGCCCAGCCCGTTCTGCAAAGTCAGCAGCGCGGTGTTTTCGCCGAGCAGCGGGGGGAGCAATTCTTCGAGTGCCGCATTCGCCGTCGCCTTCAGCGCGATGATGACGAGATCGGCCGGCCCGATTTCCGTCGTGGTCCCGTACGCCGTCACGCGCGGCACGGCCACGGTCTGGCCCTGCGTGTGGATGGTCAGCCCGTGCGCCCGCACATGGGCGAGATCGGCACGCAGGAGAAAGCGCACGTCAAAGCCCGCGCGCGTCAGCATCCCGCCGTAGTAGCAGCCGATCGCCCCGGAGCCGACGACCGCAATTTTCATCTCGCGCAAATTCATCCCGCGGAAAATCTCCGCCCGCCCGCGCACTTGCAATCCCGCAGCGCACCAGAGCGCGCAAAAAATGCGCCGGCGCAGCGCGTTCCGTCCGCCTCCAACCGCGCGCTTTCGCCAGCGCGCTAAATTTGCTTGCCGTGCTGGGCGAAGCACGCGAATAAGTCGCCCGCTCGCAGATTCTCGATAGTCGCGAGCCCACCGGTGAGGTGGCTGAGTGGCCGAAAGCACCGCTTTGCTAAAGCGGCATACTCGCAAGGGTATCGGGGGTTCGAATCCCCCCCTCACCGCTGTTTCTTTTCGGGAAGCAGCATGGATACAGGGTTTGCGGGCGATCCATTCAAAAAAGCCCAGGCGCAGTTTTTGAACTTTTGCGCAGAGGGTGCGCCGCGACTAGATGGCGAACAGCTCCTGCACGCACCCGGCGGCGGCAGCGACTTCGACGGGCCGACCGGTTTCGATTTCGAGGCTGGTCATCTCCACACCGCCGATGCCGCACGGGGTGATGGCACGGTAGGGCGCGAGGTCGCTGCCGACGTTGAGCGCGAAGCCGTGCAGGCTGACCCAGCGGCGGACGCCGATGCCGATGGAGGCGATTTTTTTCTCTCCCACCCACACGCCGGTGAGCCCCTCGCGCCGCTGGCCGGCGACGCTGTAACGGGCGCAGACGGCGATGAGCATTTCCTCTAGCGCGCGGAGGTAGCGGTGCAGGTCTGAGCCGCGCGTTTTCAGGTCCAAAATGGGGTAGCCGATGAGCTGGCCGGGACCGTGGTAGGTGGCCTGCCCGCCGCGCCCGGTGACGATGAGCGGATGGGGGAGCGCCGCGGGATCGCGCAGGCTGCGGCGGTCGGGCGTGCGGCCAATGGTATAGACGGGCTCATGTTCCAGCAGCAGCAGCGTGTCCGGCGTCTCGGGCCGGGCGATTTTTTCGGCGACGAGGTTTTCCTGCAACGCCAGCGCCTCGGCATACGCGACGCGGCCGAGCCAGCGCGTGATCATATCCGCTCCAGCGGGACGATGCCGCGCCCTGCGCTGGCGGCGGTTTGGAGATGGGTGAGGCCGATGGCGAGGGCGTCGGCGGCGTCGGCGGGCGGTGTCTCGGTGAGGCCGAGGAGGGCGCGGACCATGAAGGCGACCTGGTTTTTTTGCGCGCCGCCTTTGCCGACCACGCTCTGCTTCACGCGGCGCGGCGCGTATTCGTAGATGGGCAGGCCGCGGCCCGCCGCCGCGAGCAAGGCCGCGCCGCGCGCCGCGCCGAGGGTGATGGCGATGCGGTGGCTCTGCACGAAGATGATGCCTTCGACGGCGAGGCACTCGGGGGCGTGTTCGCGGATGAGTTCGCACACCCGCTCGTGGATGGCGACGAGGCAGCCGCTCGGGAGCAAGTCGGCGCGGTTTTTGATCGTGCCGTAGGTGACGGCACGCACTTTCGCGCCGGTCTTTTCCAAAATGGCAAAGCCGGTGCCGCGCAGCGAGGGATCGATGGCGAGAACGCGCATGAGCCGCGCATGCTAGGAGCGGCGCGCGGCCCGCGCAAGGCGGGCGGGCCGCGGCGGAAAGGCGCGCGCCTTTTACAGTCCGAACCAGTCGTGGAGAAAGTGCCGGGCCGCGTCGGGCAGGTAACCGAGAGCGAGAGCGGCGAGGCCGATGAGGGCGAGGAACGAGGCGGCGTAGATAATGCGGAGCGTGAGGCGCGCACGGCGGAGGCGGCGGAGCTCGACGTAGCGCTCTTCGCCGACCGCGTTCTGTCGCTCGATGATGCCGCGGAGCACTTCGTTGTCGTGCTTCAGCGCGGACTCGGAGGCGGCGTCGGCGCGGCGTTCGGCGTCGGCCCCGCGCTCGCGAGTCTCGGTGAGATCGGTGCGGAGCTGGGCCGCGGATGCGGTGAGCGCCTGGGCCTCGGCGGTGCTGCGCGCGAGGGCGGCGGTGGCGCGCTGATGCTCGGTTTCGAGCGCGGTGAAACGGTCGCGCAAAGCGAGGAGTTCCCGCCCGGTGTGAATCTCGGAGAGGTCGCGGCGCAGCGTCGCCACCTCCACGCGCAAGTTGACGTTGCGTTCGGTCTCCGACCGGCGGTCCGCCTCCTCGGCCTCCAGCGCGCGCTGGGCAGCGGCGAGTTTTTCGTCGGCCGCCGCGGCAGCGGCCACGGCTTCGGCCTGCGCGCTGGCGAGCTGCGGGCGCAGTGCGTCGCCTTCCCCCGCGCGCGCCTCGGTCTCCGCGCGCGCCGCGGCGAGCCCGGCGGCAAGTTCCGTCTCGCGCGCCGTCATTTGCGTCTCGTAGGCGTGGGCCCGCTCGGCCGTCTGCGCAAAGGCCTGCTCCCACTGGGCGCAGGTTTCCTCCACCGCGGTGGCCTGCGCCGCGAGTTGCGCGATCACCGCCCGCGCCTCGCCGAGCTGCGCCTCCGACGCTACCGCGCGCTGCGCGCCGTCTTCGCGGGCTTTTCTGAGCTGCTGCTGGAGCTGGGCGCTTTCCTTTTCCGCCGCGACGCGCGCGCCCGCGGCCTCCGCGCCGCTGCGCCGCGACTCGTTCAATTCATCGCGCAAATCCTGCAGTTCGGCGGCCGATATTTCCGCCGCCTCCTCGGCGAAAGCGGTGCGGCCGGCGCCCGCCGGAACCTCTTCGCCGTACGACCGGCCATGCAGCGAGCTGACCGAGGGGACGACCAGCGGATTCTCGCAGGTCGGACAGTGGGTGTGAAGGCCCGCGCCGGAAGAATCGACTGCGATGCTCTGCCCGCATTGCGAACACTCGAACCTAATTTCAGCGCTTTCGGCAATCATTTCATCGCTCCTCTCTCCGGGTTTCTAGGCGCACAAAGCGTTGCGGTCAAAATAGTTTTGCCCTGTCCGCAGAATAATAACATTTCCCCGAAAACTCCCGCGCCCTTGCCACCGATCGGCGGCGCGCCGTATAACCTCCGCATGCTCGACTATATGCAAAAGGGCGGCCCGCTGATGTGGCTCATTTTTTTCTGCAGCGTGCTCGCTGGCGCGGTCTTTCTGGAACGTGCGCTGTACTTTCATCGCATCACCGTTCGCGTGGGCGAGTTCATGCGCGGGCTGGCCAATCTCGTCGAGCACCGCCGCTTCGCCGAGGCGCAGATGGAATGCGCCAGCACGCCCACCCCGGTCACGCGCGTCATCCATGCGGCGATCCTCCGCCACCAGGCCACGCGCGCCGAGCTGAAAGACATCGTGGAGGAAGCCGGCCAGCTCGAAGTCCCGCGCTTGGAACGCCGCCTCGGCATCCTCGCGACCATTGCTTTCACTACGCCGCTCATCGGCCTGCTCGGCACGGTCATCGGACTGATCGAGGCCTTTGTGAAAATCTCCGCGGACAGCGGCTTCGCGGGCGCCACGGACATCGCCAGCGGCATTTACCAAAGCCTGCTCACCACCGCGGCGGGGCTGGTCGTGGCCATCCCGTGCGCCGTGGGCTACGGATACCTCTCGGCGCGCGTGAATGCACTGCTGCACGACATGGAGCGCGCGGGCATCGAAGTCGTGAACCTCATCACCGAGCACCGCCACGCGCCGGGGCCGGACATCATCGAATTTGGCGCGGCGCGCCAGGGTGCGGAGCAGCCATGAAACTCACGCGCACCCTGCGCATCCCGGCCTGGCTGTTCAGCGTCGTCCCGCTGATCAACGTGGTCTTTCTGGTCGTCGTCTTTTTCGCGCTCAGCTCGCGCTTTGTCCTCCAGCCGGGCCTGGCGGTCACCCTCCCGGCGGCGTCCTTCACCCTCGCGCCGCGCGACGGCGCGCAGATCATCAGCATCACTTCCGCGCCGGTCTCGGCCATTTATTTTCACGACCAGCGGGTGACCCGCGACGAACTCCGCGAGCGCCTCGGCGAAAGCCGCGCCAAGGAGCGCTCCGTCATCATCAAAGCCGACCGCGACACGCCCTACGCCGTCGTCGTGCAGATCACTGACGAAGCGCTGCGGCTCGGTTTTTCCGTCGTCCTCGCCACCAGTGCAAAGCGGCGATGAAAGCGCCCGCCTCCGCCGACAGCCTGACCTTTGACTGGCCGCGCCGCGGAGGTTTTCCTTTCATCCTTTTCGGCTGTACCGCGGCCTCCCTCCTCGCGCACGCCGCCACGTTTTTTCTTTTCCAAGTCGCCGATCCGCTCGGGACTTCCATTGCCCCGTCCGCCCCGCAGGTCAGCGTCCTCACGCCGTCCTCACCGGAGGCCCTCGCCCTGCTTCACTGGATCGACGCGCAGGATCCCGCGCTCGTCGCCGCAGCCAGCAGCGTCCCCCCGCCCGGCCTGCTCGACATCACCTACCGCCCGTCCTACGCCGCCATGCGCACCGCGCCGCTCGGCCCTGTCGAGCAGCCGGTCGCGGTGCCCTTTCCGCCCGCGCGCGATCCGCTCGCCATCATCGCGAGCGGTGAGGTGAAGGCAGTCGCGCCGCCCGCCGTCACCGCGCCGCAAGGCACGACCGTGCGCTTCTCCGCCGCCCTCGCCAGCCGCGCGCCGCTGCCGCTGCCGCCGCTCGTTTTGCTGGCGCGCGCCACCGCGGCCGTCGAGCCCACCAGCCACCTCATCGGCGTCACCGCCCACGGCGCGGTGCGCTTCCTTTTTCTGCAAAACTCCTGCGGCCAAACCGCGCTCGATGAACAGGCCGCCGCGCATTTGCAAACCCTCGCCTTTGCGCCAGACGACGCCCCGATCACCTGGGCCACCGCCACCGTGACCTGGGGCGATGACGCCTACGCGGACAACCGAAAATCGAAGGTCGAGAATCGAAAATCCCCATGATTCGCGTCAGCCTCAGCTACCTCGTCCTCATCTGCCTCGTGCTGATGCTCGCGCCGATCTTCGGTGCGTGGCTGCTCAGCGAATGGCGGCACCAGCGCCGGGAGCGCGCCGCCTTTCGCCACGTCCTCCGCTGCCAGCTTTGCGCCTGCGAATATGCCGATCCGACCCCCGCGCCCCTCGCCCGCTGCCCCCACTGCGGCGCGCTCAACGAGCGCCGCCAGCTCGCGCGGCTGTAGCGGAAAAACGCCGCCGCCCCGCGACTTTCCACTTCCCCTTTCCCCCTCGCCTCCCCACTCTCCGCCATGGCAGCAAACCCTCCGTCCTCCGCGCTCGACAGCGCCTTTTACAAACCCGCGGACACCTTCTTCCGCGAGCACGCCGGGCTTGGCCTGACCTACGACGACGTCACCCTCGCCACGCTCTACTCCGACATCCTCCCGCGCGACGCCAACCTCGAAACGCACCTCGCCGAGCGCATCCACCTCCGCATCCCGATCATCTCCGCGGACATGGACACCGTGACCGAAGCGCCCATGGCCATCGCCATGGCGCTCAACGGCGGGCTCGGCCTCATCCATTGCAACCTCTCCGAGCGCGACCAGCTCAGCCAGGTCTCGCGGGTGAAAAACAACGTCCACGGCCTCATCCAGGAGCCCATCAAAGTCGCGCCCGACCAGCTCATCGGCGACGTGCTCGCGCTCGTCGAGCAGCGCGGGTTCGGCTTCCGCACTTTTCCCGTGGTGGACGAAAAAGGCACGCTCCTCGGACTGCTCCCCGGCCACACCGTCCGCCCGCGCTACGCCACCATCAAGGTCGCCGCCGCCATGACCCCGCGCGCCCAGGTCCACACCATCCGCGAGCGCGAACTCGGCGACAATCCCATCGCCCGCGCCGACCGTTTTTTCAGCGAGCACATCGGCATCCACAAGCTCCTCGTCGTCGATGACGCCGACCACCTGCGCGGCCTTTTCACCATCAGCGACATCGAGCGCATCATGCACGAGCGCCACGCCCAGCTCAAACCCGCGCGCGACGCCAGCTTCCGTCTGCTCTGCGGCGCGGCCGTCAGCGCCACCCGCAACTCGACCGGCGAACTCGACCGCGACCGCATCCTCGCCCACGTCGCCGGACTCGCCGAGCGCGGCGCGGATGTCGTCGCCGTCTCGACCGCGCACGGCTTTAGCAAAGGCGTGGGCGACACCGTGCGGCTCATCCGCGAGCAGTTCCCCGACCTCCCCATCATCGCCGGCAACGTGACCAGCGGCGAAGGCGTGGAGTACCTCGCCGAGTGCGGCGCGCAGATCATCAAAATCGGCCAGGGTCCCGGCAGCATTTGCACCACGCGCATCGTCGCGGGCGTCGGCATCCCGCAGCTCACCGCGCTCTACGTCGCCGCGCGCGCCGCGGAGAAAAAGGGCGTCACCTTGCTCGCCGACGGCGGCATCACCAAAAGCGGCGACATCGTGAAAGCGCTCACCCTCGCCCACGCCGTCATCTGCGGCGGCCTCCTCGCCGGCTGCCCCGAAGCGCCCGGCTCGCTCATGGAAATCAACGGCAAACTTTACAAGCAATACCGCGGCATGGGCAGCCTCGCCGCCATGCAGGCCGGGAGCGCCGCCCGCTACGGCCACGCCAAAGACGCCGGCCGCAAAGCCGCCGCCGAGGGCGTCGAGGCGCTCAAGGAAGTCAGTCCCCCGCTCGACGCCGTCCTCACCCAGCTCGCCGGCGGCGTGCAAAGCGGCATGGGCTACCTCGGCGCACCGACCTTGCCCACGCTCCGCGCAAAGGCCCGCTACATCCGCGTCAGCCCCGCCGGCCAGCGCGAAAGCGCCCCGCACGACATCGTCGAGGTGAAGACGGGGAGCTAAAAGCAGCGCCCGCGGCGGCGGGAATTTCCCATTGCCACATCCGCCGGTTCCCATTCACGTTCCCGGCCTTATGTCTTCGCAACGCAGAGTCGTCATCACCGGCATGGGCGCGATCACGCCCGTCGGCCACGATGTTTCATCCTTCTGGCACAGCCTCACCCACGGGGTCAGCGGCATTGGCCGCGTCAGCCTTTTCGACATCACCGGCTACGACTGCCAAATCGCCGGAGAGGTGAAAAATTTCGAGCCGTTGAAGTATTTCAAAAACCCCAAGGACGTGCGCCGCGCCGATCGCTACTCGCAGCTCGCTATGGCCGCCTCGAAGATGGCCGTGGAAGACTCCGGGCTCACGCACGTCGCCGATCCCGACCGCTGCGGCGTGATCGTCGGCAGCGGCATCGGCGGTTTGAAAACGCTGGAGGATCAGCACGAAATCCTGCTCAAGAAAGGGCCGGGGCGCGTCTCGCCTTTCACCATCCCGATGATGATCGCGAACATGGGCAGCGGGCTCGTCTCGATGGAGTTCGGCTGGAGCGGGCCGAACTTCGCGCCCGTCTCCGCGTGCTCGACGGCGTGCCACGCCATCGGCGAGGCCTGGCGCATGATCTTGGAAGACGACGCCGACGTGTTTTTAGCGGGCGGCTCCGAGGCCACCATCGTGCCGATGGGCATGGCTGGTTTCGCCGCCATGCGCGCCATGAGCACGCGCAACGACGCCCCGACCAAAGCCTCGCGTCCCTTCGACAAAGACCGCGACGGCTTCGTCATGAGCGAAGGCGCGGGCATCGTCGTGATCGAGGAACTGGAGCACGCCAAAAGGCGCGGCGCGCGCATCTACGCCGAACTCATCGGCTACGGCCTGACCTCCGACGCCTACCACATGAGTTCCCCGCATCCCGACGGCGCCGGCGCGACGCGCTGCATGGCCATGGCGCTGCGCAAAGCCGGCCTCGCCACCGCCGACGTGGACTACATCAACATGCACGGCACCTCCACCTCCGTCGGCGACGTGTGCGAGACGAAAGCCATCAAAACGCTCTTCGGCGAGCGCGCCAAAAACGGGCTCCTCGTCAGCTCCACGAAATCCATGACCGGCCACCTGCTCGGCGCGGCCGGCGCGGTCGAGACCATCGCCTGCGTGCTGGCCATGCGCGACAGCCTCATCCCGCCCACCATCAATCTCGACGAGCCCAGCCCGGAGTGTGATCTCGACTACGTGCCGCACGTCGCGCGCGAGAAAAAAGTGAAGGTCGCGCTCAACAACAGCTTCGGCTTCGGCGGCCACAACGCCACGCTGGTGGTGCGCGAGTTTGTGGGCTGAGTCACTCGCTCTCGCTCAGCCGCTTCTGCTGCTCGCCGTGGAGCTGAGCGTGCGCTGCCGCGAGGATCGCGGGGATGCGCTCGGCGAAAGGATTCCCAGCCAGCGCCATGCGGATTTTTTCGCCGTCGAACTGCGCCGCATTCGCGCCCGGAAACCAGTGCCCCGCGTTGCCCATGAGGTTGTAGCGCATCTTCGCCCACTCGGTCAGGTCGAGCGCCTGGGCAAAGCTCCACAGCCGCAGGATTTCCTGGAGATTCACCTCGCCCGGCACCTCGGTGTAATTGGGAAATCCGCGCCACAGCCCCGCCCACCAATCGCCGCCCAGCGCCCGCTCCAGTTCCGCGCGCAGCCGCGCCTCGATCGGCGCGACCACCTCCCCCGCCCGCTCGTAATCCGCCAGCGCCGCGACGTGCTCATCGAAGTCCGACGGCCGCGCCGCGCCGATGCTCAGCGTGTGAATCTGCGGGCGTGCGAGGCAGTAGAGGTCGTTGAACTGCATCGGCGAAAGCGGCGCGCACAGCGCCTGCATTTTCGCCACCGGCTGCTGCAGCATCCCGCCCTTGTCCGTCGGGCTGATGATGAACACGCCCATGTCCCGCGCCGCCGCCGCCTCGACCGCGGGCCAGTTGAAATCGTTCACGAAATACCAATGCAGGTTCACGTAGTCGAACGCGTCGCTCGCGATCGCGCGCAGGATGATGTCCGTCGTCGCGTGCGTGGCGAAACCGATGAAACGGCAGCGCCCTTCGCGCTGGAGTTTGCGCGCCTCGTCCACGCAGCCGCCGGGCCGCAGCGACCAGTCGAGGAGCTCCGCGTTGTTGATCCCGTGGAGCGAAAGCAGCTCGACGTGGTCGAGCTTCAGATAGCGCAGCGAGGTCTCGAACGTCGCGCGAAACTCCCGCGCGTCCGCCACCGGCGACACCTTCGTCTGCACGATCATTTTGTCCCGCGGCAGCTTCGGCAAAATCCACCCGAGCTGCATCTCCGAGCTGCCATAGCCGCGCGCCGTTTCGAGGTGGTTGATGCCCAGCTCCAGCGCCCGGAGGATCGTCGCCTCCAAATTCCGCTGCCCGTCCTCGGGCACGTCCTGCGGCGGCACATCGTCCCACTTGTGCTGATAGCGCATCCCGCCGCACGAGAAGACCGGCATCTGCAAATCGGTGCGACCAAAGCGGCGGTATTTCATAGGAGGACGGAATTACGGAATTTGCCCAGAATACGGAATGGAAAAGCGTCGGCCCACCGCCAAAAAAACATTCCCACATTTGGCAAAATTCCGTGATGCCATTTACTCCGATCCCCGCGGATTTTTAATCGCGGCTGATCTGTCCGCCCGCAATCATCGCGCCCCATGTGCAAAGCATTCGCGCTCCTCCTCGTCGCCGCTGCCGTATCGCGCGGGCTGGCGGACGATTTCCAAAAGCTCAGCGGCGAGCAGCGCATCGCCCGCGCCCGCGCTGCGCATGGCAAAGTCATCGCACAGCTCTTCAAGGACGCCGGGCTGCCCTATCCGGCGCGCGAGCTTTTCCTGCGCTGGTTCAAACGCGAAGCCGTGGTCGAACTGTGGGCGCGCGAGGATGCCGGGCGTTTCCAGCTCGTCGCCACGTACCCGATCCTCGCCTCCTCCGGCGGCCCCGGCCCGAAGCGGCGCGAGGGCGACGGGCAGGTGCCCGAGGGCTTTTACGAAATCGACCGTTTCAATCCCGAGAGCCGCTTTCACCTTTCCCTCCGGCTGAATTATCCCAACGCCGCCGACCGCATCCTCTCGGATCACGACAAGCCCGGCGGCGAGATTTTCATCCACGGCAGCAATGTCTCCATCGGCTGCGCGCCGCTCGGCGACGCGGCCATCGAGCAGCTCTACCTCGCCGCGCTCGACACCCGCACCCGCAGCCAGACGCGCCTCCCCGTCCACATCTTTCCCGCCCGCATGCACGGCGCGGACTGGCCCGGCTTCGCCGCCGGCCACCCCGCCCTCGCCCCGTTCTGGCAGCAGCTGCAGCCCGCCTTCGACGCCTTCGAGCGCGACCGCCTCGTGCCCGCCGTCACCGTCGCCCCCGACGGCCGCTACCGCGTCCCGCCAGCCCGCTGAATCTCCGGCAAAAACCGCCCGTTCTCACCCGGCGCTGACCTTCCGCATTTCATCATTCGCCATTCATCATCTCCCATTCATCGTCCTCCCATGTCTTACGATCTCCTCGTCATCGGCGGCGGCCCCGCTGGCACCTGCGGCGCCGTCACTGCCGCGGCCTTTGGTAAAAAAGTCGCCGTCATCGAGCAGGCCGGCATGCTCGGCGGCGCGGGGCTCAATACCGGCACCGTGCCGAGCAAGACGCTGCGCGAAAGCGCGCTGCTGCTCTCCGGCTGGCGCGCGCGCAAGCTCCTCGGCGTGGCCGTTGCGCGCACCGAGGAGGCGAAGCTCACCGACTTCATGTATCACGAGCGCCACGTCACCACCGTCGCGCGCCGCGAAATCGAGGCCCGCTTTCACCAAACCCACGTCGAGAAATTCTGGGGCCGCGCCCATTTCCTCGATCCGCACACCCTTGCCGTCACCCCCGCCGACGGCGCGGAACTCACGCTGCGCGGCGATCACATCCTCATCGCCACCGGCTCCTCACCGCTGCATCCGCCGGAGTTTCCGTTTTCCCACCCGCGCATCCACGACTCGAATGAAATCCTCGAAATCACCGAGATGCCGGAGCGCCTCGCCGTCATCGGCGCGGGCGTCATCGGCGCGGAATACGCCTGCACCTTTGCCGCCCTCGGCGTCGACGTCCACGTCATCGACGGGCGCGACTCGCTCCTCTCTTTTCTCGACCCCGAAGTCTCCGCCGCCATCAACCGCGCCATGACCCTCGCCGGCGTGCGCTTCCATTGGCGGGAGCGCGTCACCCGCTGCGACGCCCCCGAGGACGGCGACGTGCGCCTCACCCTCACTTCCGGCGCGCAGCTCGCCGTCAGCGATGTCCTCGTCGCCGCCGGCCGCTCCAGCAACACCGCCACCCTCGACCTCCCCGCCGCCGGCCTCACCCCCGGCCCCCGCGGCCTGCTCGCCGTCGATGCCCACTACCGCACCGCCGTCCCGCACATCTACGCCGCCGGCGATGTCATCGGCCCGCCGGCCCTCGCCTCCACCAGCATGGAGCAAGCGCGCGTCGCCATGTGCAGCGCGTTCGATTTGCTGAAAAAAGAAACCTCCCCCGTCCTGCCCACCGGCATCTACACCATCCCCGAAGCCAGCATGGTCGGCGAAACCGAGGAATCCCTCAAAAAACAAGGCGTGGACTACGTCGTGGGCCGCGCCGCCTACGCGCACAATCCCCGCGGCCGCATCATCGGCGACGACGCCGGCTTTTTGAAACTCCTCTTCCGCCGCGACGACCTGCGCCTGCTCGGCGTCCACGTCGTCGGCGAGCAGGCCACCGAAGTGGTCCATATCGGCCTCATCGCCCTGCTCACCGGCAGCGGCGCGGACCTCTTCAGCACCGCCTGCTTCAACTACCCCACCCTCGGCGACCTCTACAAAACCGCCGCCTACGACGCCATGATGCAGCGCCTCCACCCTGCACCGCCGGTCGCGGGGTAAAAGGCGCGGCTTTTACTTGACCGCGTAAGATTGCATCTTACGCGCCATGGAAACCATCGTTTCATCCAAAGGCCAGGTCGTCCTCCCCTCCGCCCTGCGCGCGCGGGACCGGATCGCCTCCGGGCAGCTCTTCGACATCGAGCGGCTCGACGCCGGGCAGTACCTGCTTAAGCGCCAGCCCGTCGCGGACAATGACGGCGTGGTGGACTGGCTCCTCCCCTGCCCGGAAAAAGAATGGTTTCAGCCAGTGGCTTCCGAATCCACCGACCGGCTGTGAAATTCCTCGTGGACGCCAACATCCTCAGCGAGCCGACCAAGCCCGCGCCGAACCCGCGCGCCGTGGCCTGGCTCCGGCGGCACGAGCGAGACCTCGCCCCGCCGCGCGCTTCGGCAGACGCTCACCGTGGATGAGACGCGGCTGCGGATGTAGTAGTTGCAGCCGAGCGAATCGAGCAGCGTGAGCGTGGCTCCGACTTCTTCCGGCGGCCCGGCGTCCTCCGTGAGCGTGCCATCGGCGGCGAGCGGCAGAAGCGGTAGCCGAGCGCGGAGAAAGGGATGGCCGTTGCGCAGTCCCTCGAAAAGCACGTGGCGGCGTAGGGTAGCCGCTAAGCGGGGCCGTGTCACACGAGGCGTGGGGTGGCTCATCAAATGCCGGACAAACGGCTGCGCTTTCCCGCACTTCCCTGCCATGTTCCGCCGCCATGAGCGCTGACTTTGCCGAACTCGACTACCGCCAAACCCCGCTGGGGGAACTGACCCTGCGCCGCCGGCGCGTGGCGGCGCTGGATGGGTTGGAGGTTTTCGAGGTGAAACTTGGGGACGCTTTTTTGATGTCGAGCCTGTTCCATGAGGTCGAGGTCGCACTGGCGGATCTCGGGCTGGCGGCGCTGGGCGCAGGCGAGTGGGATGTGGTCGTGGGTGGACTCGGGCTGGGCTACACGGCGATGGCGGCGCTGCGGCATCCGGCGGTGCGCTCGCTGCTGGTGGTCGATGCGCTGGATGCAGTCATCGAATGGCACGAGCGCGGCCTCGTGCCCCTCGGGCCGGTGCTGACGGGCGATGCGCGCTGCCGCTTTGTGCATGGCGATTTTTTCGCCCTCGCCGCTGCGCCGGAGCAGGGCTTTGACGACACGCTGGCCGGGCGGAAGTTCCACGCCGTGCTGCTCGACATCGACCACTCGCCGCGCAACCTGCTGCACGCGCGGCACGGCGCTTTTTACGAGGCCAACGGGCTGCGCCGGCTCGCCGCGCAGCTCCATCCCGGCGGCGTCTTCGCGCTGTGGTCCGATGATGCGCCGGACGAGGATTTTCTCGCCGCGCTCCGCGAAGTTTTCCCGACCGCGCAGGCGCAGGTCGTCAGCTTTTTCAATCCGCTGCTCGAACGCGACTCCGCCAGCACCGTGTATGTCGCACGGCTAGCCGCGCACGGCGGCCCATAGCAGTTTCGCGGCGAGGGCCAGCGCCACGGCGAGGAAGACCGGGCGGATGAAACGTGTGCCCCGCGTGATGACCAGCCGCGCGCCGAGCCGCGCACCCGCGAGCTGGCCCACGGCCATGGCCGCGCCGATGTCGAAACGCACATGGCCTGCGGGGAGGAAAACGGCCAGCGCAGCGAGATTGCTGGCGAGGTTCACCGCTTTGGTATGCGCGGTGGCCGCGCGCAGGTCGAGGCCGGGCAGGAGGATGAAAGCCATCGTCCAAAACGTGCCCGCGCCCGGTCCGAAAAAGCCGTCGTAGAAACCGAGCGCCGTCCCGCACACCGCGGCGAACACTGCCGGCCGCATCCGCGCCGCGCGCCGTTCCACGCCGAGCGCGGGCCGCAGCCACAACACCGCCACGATGGCCAGCAGCAGCCACGGAATCACCAGCCGCAGGAACGCCGGATCGACCCGCGTCACCGTCCACGCACCGGCCACCGCCGCGGCGAAAGTGACCGCAATTTCCACCCACACCCCGCGCTCGCACAGCAGTCCGGCGCGCGCGTAACTGGCCACGGCCAGCGTCGTGCCGCACGAGCTTTGCAGCTTGTTGGTCGCCAGCGCCTCCGCTGGCGTGAGCCCTGCCCACAGCAGCGCGGGCACTGTGAGCAAACCGCCGCCGCCCGCCACCGCATCCACAAACCCCGCGGCGCAGCCGACTCCGGCGAGCAGAAGAAAGGGCGGCCAGTCAGCGGACATCGCGCAGCCTTTATCCCGCGTTCGGCGAGGCGTCGAGCGCGGTCATGGTGCCAGCTCGCCCGGATTCGTCGGTGCGGATGAATTGCTCCAGCTCCCGCAAAAACGGCTGGTTGTCGGCGCGTGCGTCGCAGCATCCGTGATGACATCCACGAAATCCCGACGCACCTCGCGCAGCAGTTTCTCCGCATCAGCAAACACCGCCGACCACGAAACTCCGCCGCCAGCGCCTACGGCTGCGCTTCCGGCGCGGAAAGCTGCGCGAGTTGCTGGCCGAGCTTCGCCTCGAGTTCCCGCGTCATTTGGGTCACGCGGAGACGAGGCGGAAGGGAGTGGATCGCGGCCTGCGCGGCGCGGAAGGCCTCGGCGGCCTCGCCCGGCTGGCCGGCTTTGAGCAGGATTTCGCCGCGGCGGGCGAGCCACGATTCCTGCCGCGGCGAGCGGGCGCGCAGCTTGTCGTTGAGCGCGAGGGCGTCGTCGAACCGACCGCGCTGCACTTCGATGTCGCACAGCGCGAGCCCGAGCGACGGCACGTCGCCGGCGCGGCGGATCGCCTCGTTCAGACCGCGCGCGGCTTCGTCGAGTTTCGGCGGCTCGTCCCCGGTGAGGGCGCGGGCGCGCTCGAGGAACACGTCCGGGTCGAAGACGCGGGAGAGTTCGATCGCCCGGTCGAAGTCGGCGACCGCGCCGGCGAGCTCGCGGAGCTGCACACGCGCGCGACCGCGGGCGGTGAGCGCCTCGATGTGATCGGGCCGGGCGCGCAGGCATTCATCGAGCGGCGCGAGCGCTTCGCGCGCTTTGCCTTGGGCGAGGAGCACAAGGCCGCGGCCGAGCGACGTGCGGCCGGGCGCGAGCGGATCGACGCGGTCGTAATCGGCCAGCGCCGCGGCCCATTCCTCGTGCGCCCGGTGCAACTCGGCGCGCTTGAGGATCAGGTCGGCATTGACCGGCTCTTTCGCGATCAGCGCGGTGACCGCTTCGATTTGCTCGTGCAATTCGCCGTGCGCGAGGAGCGGTGGCGTCATCGCCCAAGCCGCCAGCGCACCGCCGAGAAGTGTTTGGAGTTTCATGGAGTGGTGGAATTGATGCGAAGGCGAATGAAGCGTTGCGCACTCGCATCGGTGCCGACGGGATCGCGAAAGCGGAACGTTTGCGGATCGCCGTCGATCAGGAGTTCGGGCGTGTCGAGGGACAGCCAGCTCGCGAGGTCGCCGGAGACCTCGCCGCGATAGGTCATGTTCGGGAGCGCTTTCGGGCGCGTGAAGGTGAGGGTGAGATGGCCCGTGGCATCGAGCGCGGAAATGGGCGGCGGCGTGCTCGCGCGCGGGTCGGTGCCGAGCGCGTATTCGGCCAAATTGAGGAGGCCGTCGAAATCGGCATCGACGATCGCGTCGGCGAGGCCGGCGGTGATTTCCGCCGCCGTGAAGTGCGCGGCTTGCCATGAGGCAAACGGCTGCCCCACCACCGAAACATTGACGGGCGCGGAGACGGTCGTCGCGCCGAGATTGTCCGTGGCCGCAGCGGTCAGCGCATATTCCCCGACCGAGACGTTGCTCCAGGGGATGCTGAAAGGCGCGGTCGTGTCCGAGCCGATGAGCGTGGCGTTCGCGTAAAAGTCCACCTGCCCGACGGTCCCGCCGGTGTCAGTCGCATCCGCGCTGAGCGCGACATCGGTGTGCCCGTAGAGCTGCGCTCCGGCTTGCGGGCTCGTGATCGTGACGTCCGGCGGCACATTCGGGATGTCTTTCAAAAGCGTGAACGAGTCCGCGATCGCGCCGGTCGAGCGCAGGAACTTTGCGTCGAGCCGGTCGCCATTCACATCGAGCACCACCGAACCGAGCTGGCGCAGCGACGCATACATCACCGGGTGCGGCGTCGGATTCACCGTCGCGGTGCTGCCGCCGGTCCAGGAGCTGACCTGGCCGCCGTTGCCGGCCACGACATAGACGGCACCTTGATTTCCCGAGCCCGCCAGCACCGGCTTGTGATACGCGCCCGTCCCGCTCTCCTGGCCGCTGCCCGCGTCGAGCACCATCCCGCTCGTCAGCGTGGTGGAGAGCCCGTAGTGGCCGTTGATGAGCTTCGAGCGCTCATAGACGTGGCTGTGGCCGCTCAAGACCAGGTCCACGCCGCCCGCCTCGAGGATCGGCACGAAACGCTCGCGCATCTGGATGAGCTGGCTCTCGGTGTCCGAATTGTGCGAGCCCTTCGTGTAGGGCGGATGGTGCCAGAAGGCGACGATCCACTTCTGCATCGTCGCCTCCAGATCGGTGCGGAGCCACTGCGCCATCGCCCCCGTGGTCGAGCGGCTGGAGGTCATCGCATCGAGGCAGATGAAGTGAAGGTCGCCGTAGTCGAATGAGTAATACTTTTCCGTGCCCGAGGGGACGCCGCCGCTCTCGCCATTTGTCGGATGGCTGAAGATGTCGAGATACGGAAAGTTCAGCGTCTGGCTTTGCGACTGGTCCGTCTCGTGGTTGCCGATGGTGGACCAAAGCAGCGTGCTCCGCAGCAGGCTCGGATACGTGTCAAAAACGGCGCGCTGATATTCCGAGTCGAGCCCGGCGTTGTAGGCATTGTCGCCCAGCATGAGCCAGACATCCGTGTGCTGCGCGCCGGCGAAAGTGATGAAAGAATCGCGCACCTCCTCCGCGCGGCCCGTGCCATCGCCCCCCCTGCCCGCGTCGCCGATGACCCAGATGCGCGTCGGCTTCGATGTCCCGGCGGGCGGCGGCGTGGTGAAGGTGAAATCCGCGCCGCCCGCGATCACTGCGCTCGTGGAGCCGATCTCGTAGAAGTATTGCGTATCCGGCGCGAGCCCGGTGAGCGCCACCTCGTGCTCGGTCGTGAGCGCCGCGTCGTCGGCGTTTTGCGTGAGGCTCCCAGCCACGGTGCCGAAGCGCACGCGGCTGTTGCTCGGGACGTTCGTGCGCCAGCGCACCGTCACGGAATCCGGTGCGGCCTTTTGCAGATAAGGTCCGCGCGTCACGGCTGGCTGGGTGATGCCGGTGAAGGCTAGGTCGAAGCTGATGTCCGAGCTGTTCGCCGCATTCTGATGGATCTCGACGGCGATGACGTTCGTGCCCGCGACGAGCAGGCTCGTGTCGTGGAAAGTTTCGTTGAATGCGGCTTCGCCCGCGCCGCTGATGCTGACGGAAGCCAGCGTGGCGGCGGTGACCGGCCCGACGGGGAGATTGTCGCGGCGAAGCTCCGTGCCATTGAGATAGACGACCGCGCCATCGTCGCGCAGCAGCCGCACCCCCGCTGCAATGAAGTCCGCCGGATTCGCGACGGTGAAGGTCGCCCGGAAATAAGTGGTGATGTAGCGAACGGTATCCGCCGCGTTGTAGCCCGGCGTCGCGTTGTCCTCGACGACCGTGACCTCGTCGCCGTCGCCGTAGCCGAGCTGCGCGGGACCGGTTTTCCAAGCGGTATCGTCGAAGGAGAGCTGCTGCCAGCCAGCGGCACTTTGGTCCGTGCCGTCGTCGAGATACTTCCACGTCGCGCCCGCGGGAAGTAACACGGTGTCGGCGCGCGCGATGGCAGCGAGGGCAAGCAATGCCAGGAGGACGCCGGAGGCGAGCCGTCGCCGGACGACTTGACGGGCGCGAAGGATGTTCGTGGTGGCTGGGGGTTTCACGGGAAGAGATAGTGTCAGCGACCAGCGCTGGCTGCGGCGTCAGATCGAAGGTGCCGCTCCAGTTCGTCCGAGAAAGAAACCGCCGCAACGACTGGTTTCCGAAAGGCTCGGTGCGGGGGTGATTGAAAGTGGAACCGGCGCGAGGAATCGGCGGACCAGAGTGCGCGCAGCGCCGTCATCATCTCGGCGTCTTGGCGCTGGCGGTATTCGAGTAGGCGGAAGCGCCAGCACCGTTATACGCGCGAACGCGGTAATAGAACTTCTTGTTCGAGGCGAGACCCGGGTCCGCGAAGCTCGTGACGTTGGCTCCGACGACCGCAATCTGGGTGAAGGAGGTCGCGCTGATCCCGCGCTCGATTTTGAAGCCGTCTTCGTTTCCCGAGATGTCCGTCCACGCGAGATTGATCTGCGTCGGCGCGATGACTGCCGCCGTCAGACTAGTGGGTGCCGCCGGCGTCAGCGGCGGTGGCGCGCTGACGGTAATGTGAATCGCGGTGGATCCCGTGGTGGCGCCGAGATTGTCCGTAGCCGCCGCCGTGAGCGTGTAACTGCCGGCCGCGACGTTATTCCAAGTCACGCTGAACGGCGCGCTCGTCCGCGTGCCGATGAGCGTGTTGTTCGCGTAAAAGTCCACCTGCGCGACCGTGCCGTCGCTGTCCGTGGCGTTCGCGGTGACGGTGACGCTCGCCGGCGCGAGGTAACTCGCGCCTTCCGCCGGACTCGTGAGGCTCACGCTGGGTGGGATGTTCGCGACGTTCTTCACGATCGTGAAGTAGTCATCCACGGCACCCGTCTCGCGGATCATTTTCGCGTCGAGCCGATTGCCGTTCACGTCGAGGACGAGCGAGCCGACGTGCAGCGCGGAGTAGAACATCGCCGGATGCGGCGTCGGGTTGAACTCGGCGGTGCTGCCGCCGACCCAACTCGTGACGTGGCCGCCATTTCCCGCGGTGATGTAAACCGCGCCTTGATTCGCCGCGAGCCCGCCGGGCTTGGTGTAGCTCCCGGTTCCATCCGCGCGCCCGCTGCCGCCGTCGAGCTTCATCGCCGCGGTCAGCGTGCTGGAGAGACCGTAGTGGCCATTGAGAAAGTACGAGCGCTCGTAGCAATGGCTGTGTCCCGTGAGCACGAGGTCCACGCCGCCCGCCTCGAGCATCGGCAGCACATTCTGCCGCATCTCGACCAGCTCCGTCTCGGTGTCCGAATTGTGCGAGCCCTTGGTGTAAGGCGGGTGATGCCAGAACGCGATGATCCAGTCCTGCGCGGTGGACGCGAGATCGGCCTGCAACCACGTCAGCATGGGGCTTCCCGGCTGGCGGGAGGAAGTCATCGAGTCGAGCGCGATGAAGTGAATCCGGCCGTAATCGAAGGCGTAATATTTCTCCGTGCCCGACGCAGCCCCGCCGGCCTCGCCGTTGGTCGGAAAGGTGAAGTTTTGGAAATAGGGGATGGTGAGCGGCGGGTTGGTGGACTGTGCCGTTTCGTGGTTGCCGATGGCCGACCAGAGCGGCGACTGCCGCAGATAAGTCGGATACATATCAAACACCGCCGCCTGAAATTCAGCATCGGTGCCTGTGTTGTAAGCATCGTCCCCGAGCATCAGCCACACGTCGGTGTAGCGGCCCGCGGCGAAGCTCGTGTAGCCGTTGCGCACCGCGGCGGCGGTGGCGTCCGCGGTGCCCGAATCGCCCAGCACCCAGATGCGCGTCGGGTGCGCCGTCCCCGTTGGCGGCGCGGTGAAAAAGGTGAACTCCGCCCCCGTCGCGAGCACCGCCGTGCTGCTGCCGGTGGAGTAGTAATACTGCGTGTCTGGCGTGAGCCCGGTGACCGTCACCTGATGCTCGGCCGTGACGGTGCCGACGCTCGCCGTTCCGGTCAGTGCCGCGGGCGAAGTGCCAAATCGCACCCGGCTGTCCGTCGCCACGTTCGTGCGCCAGCGGACGACCATGCTCGTCGGCGTCCCTTGCTGGAGATACGGCCCGCGCGTGATCGTTACCGACGTGCCCGGCACGAACCCCATCGTCCACAGCGGCCCATTCGTCAGCGCGCCATTGACGCCGCTGCCCGAACTGTCTGCGGCCACGGTGCCCGTCCCTTCATTCAAACCCCAGCGCCCGACCAGCCCCGGCGACACCTGGATTTCCAAATCCCGGTTGTCCGCGATCTCCTGCGCCGATCGCGCGTAATTCCAGACGCGCGCTTCATCCAGCACGCCTTGGAAAAAGCCCGCCGCCACGCCAGTCGAAGTCAGCGCCGAGCCGAGCGCCGCGTGCTGAATGCTGTCCGCCCGCGGCGGCCGTCCGACTACCAGCTCCGACTCGAGCACGCCGTTCAGGAAGAGCTGCCACTTCGTCCCGTTGTAAGTCGCCGCCGCGTGATACCAGACGTTATTCGCGATCGGCGTGAGGCCCGCGATCGGATGGTTCAGCCCCGGCGACACGCCCGCCGCGCCTTCCTCAAAGTCGGCGCACAGCACGTTGTCCGAGGCGCGGATCCCCAAGAAATAATTCATGTCCTGATTCGTCCCGTCCGCCTCGGCGCGTCCTTTTGCCACCAAGGGAATTGCCGTCACCCCTCCCGTCCCGGTCGAAGCGCTCGCGCCTGGTCCCACCCGCTTGAACCAGGTCTCGATCGTGAAGGTCGATGCGCCCAATGCCGGTGCCGGCCCAAAGGTGACGTAATCGTTCGCGCCGTCGAATGAGAGGGCGTTATTCGCCGCGCGAAGGTCGGGCGCACTGAGCACAGTCACCGCGCCCACGAGCACGAGCCATGTTTGAAAACTCCGGAGCCCAAGACGCAGCGACGGGAACTCCGAGCACTTCTGCAAAAATTTGCCCGCCGCGTGATGCCAAGAGCTTGCGAAATTGAATGTGCTCATCCCGCCCAATCGTCGCAACGATGCGTAATGCAATGGGTAACCTGAGAATTAAAGTCGGGGTCGTGCCGCCCTTGGTCCCAATCCCGGCGGGGCGGATCGAGAGGCATGGGCTGAACGGGGAGCTAGTAATCGTTGATCAGCATGGTGATCGCTTCGTCGCAGGCTTGGCTGGCCTCGGGGCCGTCGGCATTGCAGGCGGCGACGAAGCAGGTGTTCACCGTGGGGCCGAGCCACATCACGGCGTAAAACATGGTGTTGTCGCCGGTGTGGTTGAGCGCGGTGCCGCCGGCCCAGCGGCGTTTGGTGACGACCCAGCCCATGGCGTACTGCTGGCCGTCGTGCGGAGTTTGCAATTTTTTGAAACTCTCCGCCGTCAGCAGCCGCGCCTCGCCGCGTGCTCCGGCCACCTGCCAGGCGGCGTAGCGGGCAAAGTCCGAGATGTTCATGTGGACGGTGGCCGCGGGGCCGATGGCGGGTGGGTTGTCGGCCTCGGGCACGCCGGGCGCGATGGGATTGTAGGGCGACTCTTCGCCGGTATGGCCCCAGGGCTGGTCGAGCTCATTGGGCGTGGCGGGCTCGCCAAAGCCCGCGCTTTTCAACCCGAGCGGGGCGAACAGCCGCGCGCGCATCAGCGCCTCCCAAGCCTGGCCGGTGGCGCGCTCCAGCATGGCACCGGCGATGGCGTAGCCGCTGTCGGAATATATGAAGTGCGTGCCCGGCGGTTTCTCCGGCTCGGCGGCGAGCAGGCCGGTGATGAAAGCGAGGCGCTGGGCGGCCGGCGTGCCTTGGCGCTCGCACGCGGCTTTCCACAAGGCCGCCGGCGGATCGTGCGGCGCGCCGCCGCGGTGGACGAGGAGCTGCTCGAGGGTGACGCCGCGCCACGCGGGGCGGATGGCCGCGCCGAGTTCGGGAAAAAGCTCGCCGACTGTCGAGTCCCAGCGCAGCGCGCCGTCCTCCACGAGCATGGCGGCCACGGCGGCGGTCATCGACTTCGTGCAGGAGCCGAGGTGCCAGACATCCTCGGGGGTGACCGCCACCTCGTCATCCGCGCTGCGCAGGCCCGTGGCGCCAAAGGCGGCAATCTGGCCGTCCACCACCACCGCGGCGGCGATGGCGGGCACTTTCGTGCTCTTCTGGATGCGCCGCAGCCGGTAGGAGACATCCTCCGGCGCGGCCCGCAGGCCCACGGCCCAGGTCAGCAGGAGGGAGATGAAAAGGGCGGCCTTCATTTTTTTGGGAAACGGGTGCGAAGAAACGCCATGCGCGCCGCCGGCACAAGCGCGGCGGGCGCTTTCCGCGGCGAAAAAACGTGCCCGCTTTTCCCCGCGCAGCGGAGCCTAGGAAACAGGCTTGTGAGCCGCGCCAATCCAAGGTAGGACTGCAAATTGCTCTGCGGGCTCAACCGCAGCACCAACTAACAAACCGAGCAAGGGAGAAAACTTATGGCCACGCAGGCTGAAATAATTGTCAAAGAGGGCGACCGCGCCCTCGGTCGCTACGTCCTGGATCCGGGGGAATATGTCATCGGCAGGGATTTGTCCTGCGACATCCTTTTAGACAGCGACGGCATCTCGCGCAAACACGCGCAGCTCATCGTCACCGCCGACCGCCTCACGGTGCGCGACCTCGGCAGCACGAACGGAACTTTCATCGGCGGCAGTCTCATCGAAGGCGCGATGGCCGTCGCTTCGGGCAATTCGATCCGCATGGGCAGCGGCGCGAGCGCGGAGATCCGGATCATCGAGAGCCAGAAATCGCCGGTGAAAAACGGCAACGGCCACGGCCACGGCAAGGCGCAGGAGATCAGCCCGGCGGCGAGCGAGCATTTGAAAAAGGTGCTGGAGGATCGCGACGCCGCGCGGCGGAAAAACGAGGAGCTGACCGCGCAGGTTGCCGCGGCGGCGCTGCACATGGACGACCTGCAGGGGCAGGTGAAGACCGCGGCTGCGCAGCTCGCGCAGCTCCGCGCGGAGTCCGAAAAGCGCATCAAAGTACTGGAGCATGAGCGGCAGGCGGCGCTGAAGGAGCGCGATGATTTGCAGGCCCGCTGGCAGCAGCGGGACAAGCAGCAGCAGGTCGCCGCCGCCATGAGCGGCCAGGAGCAGGCCGCACGCGCCGCGGAGCATGAGAAAGCGCAGGCGGAACTTGCCGCGCTGCGCGCCGCGCACCAGAAGGAACTCGCCGCCGTGCGCGCCGAACAGGCCGCCGCAGTGCAGGCCCGCGACGCCGCGCAGGCCCAGCTCGCCGAATTGAAAAAAGGGCAGCCCGCCGCCGCCAAGATCGCCAAGATCGAGGAGGCCCAGCGCAAGGAACTCGCCGCCGTCACCGCCCAGCGCCAGACCGCCCTGAAGGAGCGCGACGAAGCGCTTGCCCGGCTCAAGTCTGGCGCGGACAAACAGAAAGTGGAGCTCGCCGCCTTCACCCAAAAGCACGGCGACGCCGGGCAGGAGCGCGACCGCCAGCTCGCCGTGCTCACCCAGGCGCTCGAAGCGCAGAAGCGCGAAAACGCCGCGCTCGTCCAGCAGCGCGAAGCGCTGGCCAAGGAGAAGGACGCGCACGCGCAGCAGCTCGCCGCCGAGCACGCCAGGATCGTGTCCGCCAAAGATGCCGCGCTGGCCAAGGCGCAGCAGGCCGCCGAGGCGCAGCAGCGCGAACTCGCCGCGCTCACCGAGCAGCGCATCCTTTTGACCAAAGAGCGCGACGCCACCGCCGCCCGCGCCGCGCAGTCTGCCGAAGAACTCAAGGCCCAGCTCCAGTCCCTCAGCCGCCAGCGCGACGAGCTGCTCGCGGCCCGCGACGCTGCACTCGCCCAGACCGCCCAGCTTATTGCCGCCCACCGCCAGCAGGCCGAAGTCCGCGCGACCGAGCAGCAGAGTCTCGCCACCGCCCGCGACCAGGCGCTCGCCCATCTCGATGAAATTCGCGCCGGCCACGAGCAGCAGCTCGCCGCCTTGCGCGACGGGCACGCCGCCACGCTGCGCGAGCGCGACGAGGCGCTGCACGGCTTGCATGCCGCCGCCGTCGGGCAGAAGCAGCACACCGAAGCCGCGCTCCGCGAGCGCGACCAGGCCGTCGCCGACCGCGAAGCCGCCGGTGCCAAGACCACGCCCATCGTCGCCGCGCAGCGCGAGCAGATCGCCGCGCTCAGCGCCGAGCGCGACACCCTCGCCCGCGAGCGCGCCCAGCTCGCGCAGCAGACGGACAGTTTGCAAAAAGCCGCCGCCGCCCGCGCCAAGGCTGAGCAGCAGGAACGCGCACGGCTGGCCGCTGAAAAGCAGGCCGAGTCCACCGAATTGCACGGCGTCATCGACGCGCAGAAAGCGCAGCTCGCCTCCCTCGCCCAGCAGCGCGCCCAGCTCGCCCAGGAGCGCGACGAGGCGCTGGCCCAGGCGCAGGCGCTGGCCCAGACCCACGAGCAGGAGCGCCTCGCCTTCGACGACGACCGCGACCGCGCCGCCGCGCATTTTGCGAAACTCAGCGCCGAGCAGAAGCAGCAGCACGCCGCGCTCGCCGCGCAGCGCGACCAGCTCCTCGCCGAGCGCGACCGCGCCGTCGCGCAGTTTGCCGAGATCACCGCCGCCCACCGCCAGCACGCCGAGGCCCGCGACGCCGAGCGCCAGAGCCTCGTGGCCGCGCACCACCAGACCGCCACCCAGCTCGACGAAATCCGCGCCGCGCACAACAGCCACCTCACCAGTCTCGGCGAGAGCCACGCCACCGCCCTCCGTGAACGCGACGAAGCGCTCCGCGCCGCCCAGGCGCTGCAGCTCAGCCAGCAGCAGCAGCTCGAAATCCTCACCCGCGAGCGCGATCAGGCCCGCGCCGACCGCCAGGCCGCCGACGCCAAAGCCGCGCCCGTCCTCGCCGCCCAGCGCGAACAGCTCGCCGCCCTCGCCGCCGAGCGCGCCGTGCTCGCGCATGAGAAAGAGCAGTTTGCCCAGCAGGCCGCCGCCGCCCAGCACGCGCTCACCGCCCGCCTCGCCGGCTCCGAGGAAGAGCGCGAAAAACTCGCCGCCGCGCACCAGACCGATCTCGCCGAACTCCACGCCCTCCTCGACACGCAGCAGCAGCAGCTCGCCGCGCTCACCCAGCAACGCGCCCAGCTCGCCAGTGCCAAAAAGGAACTCGAAAACCGCGCCCGCGCCCTCGCCGAGACCGGCGAAAAAGAGCGTGCCGCCCTCACCGCCCGGCAGCAAGCCCTCGTTCAGGAGCGCGACCAGGCTGTCGCCCATTCCGCCAAACTCCGCGCCGAGCAGCAGCAGCAGTACGCCGCCCTCGCCGCCCAGCGCGACGGCCTGCTGAAAGAGCGCGACGGCGTGCTTGCCCACCTCGCCGAGCTCACCGCCGCCCACGAGGCCCACCACGCCGAGCACCACGCCGAGCGCGCGACCCTCGCTGCCGCGCGCGAAACCCTCGCCGCCCACGTCGGCGAGATTCGCGACACCCACGAAAGCCAGCTCGCCCCCCTCGCCCAAGAGCGCGACCTTGCCCTGCGCGACCGCGACGAGGCGCTGCGCAAGCTCGCCGCCCTCGACGACATCCGCCGCCAGCAGCTCGCCGCCCTTCAGAAGGAGCGCGACCAAGCCGCCGCGCATTCCGCCAAGCTGCGTGCCGAGCAGCAGCAGCAGTACGCCGCCCTCGCCGCCCAGCGCGACGGCCTGCTGAAAGAGCGCGACGGCGCGCTCGCCCACCTCGCCCAGCTCACCGCCACGCACGAGGCGCACCACGCCGAGCACCACGCCGCGCGCGAAACCCTCACCGCCGAGCGCGACCAGATCGCCGCTCAGGTCGGCGAAATCCGCACCACTCATGAGAGCCAGCTCGCTCCCCTCGCCCAAGAGCGCGACCTCGCCCTGCGCGACCGCGACGAAGCGCTGCGCAAGCTCGCCGCCCTCGACGACATCCGCCGCCAGCAGCTCGCCGCCCTCCAAAAGGAGCGCGACCAAGCCGCCGCGCATTCCGCCAAGCTGCGTGCCGAGCAGCAGCAGCAGTACGCCGCCCTCGCCGCCCAACGCGACGGCCTGCTGAAAGAGCGCGACGGCGCGCTCGCCCACCTCGCCGAGCTTTCCGCCACCCACGAGGCGCACCACGCCGAGCACCACGCCGAGCGCCAGACCCTCACCGCCGCGCACGAAACCCTCGCCGCCCATGTCGGTGAAATCCGCACCACCCATGAGAGCCAGCTCGCCCCCCTCGCCCAAGAGCGCGACCTCGCCCTGCGCGACCGCGACGAGGCCCTGCGGCAGCTCGCCGCCCTCCGGCAGGAGCGCGACCAGCAGCGCGCCAGTCTCAACGAAGCCGCCCAGCTCACCCAGGCGCAGAGCGCCCAGCTCGCCGCCTTGACCGCCGAGCGCGAGACGCTCACCCGCGAAAAAGACGCCGCCGCGAAACGCGCCGCCGATGAGCGCCGCACCGCGAAGCAGCGCCAGCAGGCCCTTTCCGCCGAGCGGGAAAAACTCATCGCCGACAAAGCTGCCGCGCTCAGCGAACTCCACGCGCTGCTCGCCACCCACCAAGGCCACGGCGAAGCGCTCACCCAGCAGTGCGCCACCCTCGCCGCCGAACGCGACGAGGCGCTCACCATGGCCGCCGAATCTGACACGGCCGGCCAGCAGCAGGCCGCCGCGCTCGAGGCCCACCGCACCGCCGCCGCCGGGCAGCTCGCGGAAACCACGGCGCAATTCACGGCACTGGCCGAGGAACAAAAGCAGCAGCTCGTGGCCCTCGAAGCCCAGCGCCAGCAGCTCCTCGCCGAGCGCGAGCAGGCGCGGAAAAAATTCACCGCCCTCGCCGAGACCCACCGCCAGCAGACCGCCGCGCACGAGGCCGAGCAGCAGAAACTCCTCGCCGCCCGCGAGCACGCTGTCGGGCAGGTCGGCCAAATCCGCGCGACCTTTGAGCAGCAGCTCGCCGCCCTCGGCGGGCAGCACGCCGTCACCCTCGGCGAACACGAGGCCGCGCATACCCGCGCCGCCGAGATCAGGGAAGCGCTTCAGCAGCAGCTCGCCGCGCTCACCACCCAGCGCGACGCTCTCGCCCGCGAAAACACCGAGGCGGCGCAACGGGCGACCGCCGAGATCGGCGCGCTGCGTGCCGACCTCGCCGAGCGCGCCGCCGACCAGACCCACGCGCAGGAAAAGGCCGCCGCCGCCGCGGAGTTTGCCCACATCCTCGAGGGCCACAAAAATCAAATCGCCTCCCTCACCCAGCAGCGCGCCGCCTTCGCCGCCGAGCGCGACCAGGCTCTAGCGGGCCTCGCCGCGCTGACCGCCGCACAGCAGCAGGAAACTGCCGCCCTCGCCGCGCAGCGCGTCGAGCTGGTGCGCGAGCGCGATGAAGCCGCCGCGCGCTTCGCCAAGCTCGCCAAGGAAAACGCCGCCCACCTCCAGGAGCTTTCCGCCCAGCGCACCGAGCGCACCGCCGAACGCGACAAAGCGCTCGCCGAGCTCGCCGAAAGCCGCACCGCCGCGCTCGCCGACCTCCACGCCACCCGCGCCGCCCACCAGACCACGCTCACCGAGCGCGACCACGCCGCCGCCAGCCTGCGCCAGACCATCGAGGCGCAGACGCAGCAGATCGCCGCGCTGCAAGCCGACCGCGCCACCTTTGCCACGGACCGCGAGGTCCACCACGCCTCGCTCCTCGCCGCCCACAGCGCCGCGCTCCAGGAGCGCGACGACGCCCTGGCCGAACTCCGCCAGCACCACACCGTGCAGAAAAAACAGCTCGCCGGCATCCGCGCGCAGCACGCCGCTTTGACCACGGAAAAAGACCAGGCCGCGGCCAGCCTCACCCAGCTCACGGCCGCGCACGGCGCGCAAATCGCCGCCTTTGCCACCGAGCGCCTCGGCCTCGTCCGCGCCAAGGATGATACCGTGGCCGAACTCACCGCCACCGCCGCCGCCCAGCAGGAGCAGCTCGCCGCCCTCGCCGCCCAGCGCGACGACCTCCTCCGCCAGCGCGGCGAGATGATGACCCGCTTCGGCGAAGTCGCCAAAGCCCAGAAGGCCCAGCTCGCCGCGCTCACCGCGCAGTGCGCGCAACTGCTCAGCGAAAAGGCGCAGCCCGTCGCGCTCTTTGCCAACGTCAGCGACTCGCAGAAAAAGCAGATCGACGCGCTCACCCGCGGCACCGAGGCGCTGCGCAAAGAGCGCGACGAGGCGCACGCGCAGTTCGCCAAAATCAACGACGGGCAGAAGGCTCAGATCGCGTCGCTCGTCAAACAGCGCGAGCAGCTCGCCAAAGATCACGAAGCCGCCCGCGCCCGCCTCGCCGAGATCAATGCCGCGCAGAAAAAGCAGGTCGAGTCCCTCGAACGCGAACGCACCGCCGTGCTCCGCGAAAAAGAGCAGGCCCTCGCCCGCCTCAGCGAAGTCAACGCCGCGCAGAGCCGGCAGATCGAAACACTCAACGCCCAGCGCACCGCCATCGTGCAGGAAAAGGAGGAGGCCCTCGCCCGCCTCACCCAGGTCGCCGAGGCCCAGCAGCGCCAGATTGCGAGCATTGAGCAGGCCCGCGCCGCTTTGGCCAAAGAAAGCGAGCACACCGTGGCCGGCCTGCGCCAGCTCCACGCCACGCAGCAAAAGCACGTCGAGTCCGCCGAGGCCGAGCGCCTCGCCGCCATCAAGGCCCGCGACCACGCCGCCGCCGAACTCACCCGGCTCAACGACGTGCAGCAAAAGCAGATCGAAACCCTCACCCAGCAGCGCCAGCAGTTCGCCCAGGAGCGCGACCGCCTCGCCGCGGAACTCGCCAAAAACAAGGAGGCGCGCGAACAGGAAACCGCCGCGCTCACCGCGGAAAAAGCCACCCTCGTCCGCGACCGCGCGGAGACGCTGAAACAAACCGCGCAGATCGACGCCGCCCAAAAGCAGCAGCTCGCCGCGCTCACCAAACAGCGGGACGAAGTCATCAAGGAACGCGATCAGGCCCGCGCCGAAATCGCCAAGGCCGCCGAGACCCACAAACAGCAGCTCTCCGGCCACACCCAGCAGCGCGAAGCCGTGCTGAAGGAACGCGACGCCGCGCTCGCGCGCTTCGCCGAGGTCAACCAGGCGCAGGTCAAGCAGCTCGAGTCTCTCAACCAGCAGCGCTCCGCCCTGCTCAAGGAAAAGGACGCCGAGCTGGCCCGCTCCGCCGAGATCATCAATGTCCAGAAGGCCCAGATCGGCACCCTTGCCAAAGAGCGCGACACCGTGGTGAAGGAAAAGGAAACCACCGTCGGCGAACTCACCCGCCTCAACCACGCCCAGAAGCAGCAGCTCGGCGAAATTGAAAACGACTCCCTCGGCATCATCCAAAAGCACGAGGAAACTCTCCAGCAGCTCCACGCCGTCAATGCCACCCAGCTCGCCCAGATCGCCTCGCTCGACCAGCAGCGCCTCGCCGTGCTGGAGGAGCGCGACCAGACGCTCGCGCAGTTCCAGCACGTCAACGAATCCCAGCTCAAGACCATCGCCACCCTCACCGCCGAGCGCGAAGCCCTCGCGCGGCAGAAAACGCACGACGACGCGCTCTTTGCCCAGGCGCAGGAACAGCAGCGGGCGGTGCTCAAGGATCTCGACCACGAGCGCGAGGAAATCGCCACCCGTGTCGCCGTCGCCCAGTCCGCGCGCGATGCCGCCCTGCGCGAGCGCGACGAGGCGCTCGCCGTCCACCGCAAGGCCAAGGAAAACCACATGCGCGAAGTCGCCGACATGGCGAAGCAGCGCGAACTGCTCATCGACGAGCGTGACCGCGCGCTCGTGCGTTACGAATCCGTCTCGCAAAACTTCCAGGGCAACCTCGCCGGCCTCGCCGAGGCTGAGACCGCCCACAAGGCCGAGCTGGCCGCACATGTCGAGCAGCAGAAAAAAATCGCCGGCGAGCGCGACGAACTCGCCGCCCGCCTCGAACGCCTCAAGGACAGCCACAAGGCGCAGGTCGATGTCGTTTCGCGCGAAAAGCTCAACCTCATCGAGGAGCGCGACAAAGCAGTCGTCCGCCTCGAAAAAGCGCGCGAAGACCTGACCGGCAGCACCGCCAGCTTCGACCAGGAGCGCCAGTATCTCCTCAAGGAGCGCGACAAAGCCTTTGCCCAGCTCGACGAAGCGCGCACCGCCCAGCGCCAGCTTGAGCAGACGCTCGATGAAAACTCCCCCTTTGCCCAGGAACTGGCCGCCGCCGAAAAAACCTGGCGCGGGCTCGACTCCGGCCAGAACAAGGAAGCCTCCGCTGCGCTCGACAAACTCTTTGGCAGCCTGCGCTCCAAATTCCGCGGCTCGCAGCAGCAGGCCGGGAAACTCAGCAAGCTCGACTCTTTCAAACTCACCCCCGCGGAAAAACTCCTCGCCCGTCACAAATACGAACTCACCGGCGAAATCTCCCGCGAGCAGGCCATCACCCTCTACCGCGCCAAGGACACCAACATCGACCGCATCGTCGCCATGAAACTCGTCGGCGACGACGCCGCCTCACGCGACGCCGCCATCGCCCAGCTCATCGCCGAAGCGCAGATGATCGGCCGCCTCGAACACCCGAACATCCAGCCCCTCCACGAGCTGAGCATCGACGAAAACGGCCGCGCCTTTTACACCGCCAAGCTCATGAAAGGCTCCAGCCTGGCCAAAGTGCTCGACGACCTCCACGCCAAGAAATCCAGCGCCCTCGTCGCTTTCGACCTCAAGAAACTCCTCACCATTTTCCACGGCGTCTGCGACGCCCTCGCCTTTGCCCACCACGAAGGCATCGTCCATGGCCGCCTCACTGCCGAGTCCGTCCACGTCGGCGACTTTGGCGAGGTGCTCATCACCGGCTGGGAAAAGGCCCGGAAAATCCGCGAAGGCAACGTCACCGCCTCCGAGGCCGACATGCGCAAGGACATCGCCGCCCTCGGCGACCTCCTCCACCACGTCCTCACCCTCACGCCCCCCGGCATCGACGACCGGAAAACCGCCGTGCCGCACACCAGTTGGAAAATGCCCAAGGGCCTCTGGACCCTCACCCAGCAGATCCGCTCCAACCGCGGCGCCACCGCCTACCCGCGCGTCACCAAACTGCAAACCGAAGTCGAGGATTTCCGCGACGAACTCGGCGCCCGCGGCGGCCGCGCCACCGCCTTCGACGTGCTCAAGCAGAGCGTGCAGAAGTGGCAGTGAGGTGGACCCTGGCGTTGAGCCTGCCAGCCCGGAACCGCAAAAATCTTAGCAGCGTCAACCACGCGCGGATCACGCAGCGGCCGGCAATCGGGCACTACGTCCGCCCGGCGCACCTGCTCGGGAGTGTAGTTCATGCATGCTGAACCGCCGATCCTCGCCCGCGCGCCACGCGATCCCCCCGCCGCGAGCAGCGCCTGCAGGTCTTTCCTCACGCCGTGAAACTCAGCTCGACCGCGTTCCATGAGGATTGAAACGCCGGGACGGGCTGCAGCCTCGGGCTAACGCAGCGATCCGGGTCGAAAACTCCGGCCCCCGCGAGATGGCTACCAGGTGCGCGTGTCTTCCATCGGCGTGCCCGTTTCCAGCAGGCTCTTGAGGCTGGAGAGGATCGTTGGCCAGCCATTGGAGACGGCTTCGATGAACTTCGACTGACCCCGGTCCATCTCGTGGAGCACGGTCAGCTTCACCATCTCATCCTTCTGCTCCAGCGTGTAAGTCATGCGGGAATCGCCCTCGGCCTTCTTCTCGGGCTGCAGCTCATGCCGCCACCTCAGCACCAGCTTCTTTGGCGGATCGATCTCCAGCACCTCCCCGCCATCCACCAGCGTGCCATCAGGCGCGGTACTGTTCCAGGCTCCGCCCACTTTCCATTCGGCGTGCAGCACCGTGCCCCAGAAAAACTCCCGCGCGACCTCGGTGTCGGTCAGTTTCGCCCAGAGTTTCTCCGGCGTGGTGCGGATGTAGGTGACGTAAACGAATGTGCTCTTGTCCATGATGTTAGTCAGTTAGTTAGTTTTGGTGTTCTTCGAGACCCTTTTTCAAATCGCTCAGCGCCTGAAGGCGATCGCGTTCGTATTTGGCAATCCAGCGCTCGGAGATCTCGTGGAGCGGCACCGGATTGAGGTAATGCAGCTTCTCGCGTCCGCGCCAGACGGTGGCGACGAGGTTCGCCTCCTCCAGCAAGCGCAGATGCTTGGTCACTGCCTGTCGGGTCATGTCGAGGTCTTCGCAGAGTTCACCGAGCGTCTGCCCGTTTCGCTTATGCAGCTCATCGAGCAACTTTCTGCGGCTCGCATCGGCCAGTGCTTTGAAGACTTCGTCCATGACACGCGTCCATTATGCAACCTTTTGGTTGCCTGTCAAACGTGATGCGCTCTATTTCCAAAAAAAATAAGCCTCACGCGCTGTAGCCCCCGCCCGGATTCGCTCAATGCGAACCGTCCGCCTGCAGCCGCCCCTCATCCAGGTCGATGAACTCAAACATCGTCTCCACCGTGCCCGGCGGCAGGCCGATCTCGGCCAGGCGCCGCGTCACAAACGCCGTCCCGGCATCGCGCCAGCCGCGTTTGGTCAGGAAGGCATTCCACACTTCGATTTCCTGGACGCTTGGCTGCCGGCCATGGGCATACACCCACGCGAGCAACTCCTCATCGCTCCCGCCCTTGAGCGTCTCCGCTTCGAGCGCCGCGTAGTCGATCTGGAGGAAAAGGCAGCAGCGCCAGTCAAAGCTGCCCTGCACCATGCCGCGCTCCGCCTGCCAGCCCTCGGGCAGTTGGCCCGCCGCCGCGAGCCGGATCTTATCCAGCATTCGGCCGAAATAGACGAGCCCGCCGACCTGCTCGGCAGGGCTGCGCAATCCGGGAATGAGCGTGGGATAGGGAAGTGGCATGCCGAGATCAAAGCACCCCGCCGCATCGGGGTGCAAGCCAATGGGCGTTCCAAACGCCTCACTTTTGGGGGCGAGGGAAATCATCGATCGGTTTCATCGCTTCGATCGCAAAGAACTGTGATAGAATTCCGACTCATGCCCGATCCGTTCGCGCCTACTCAAGACGAAGTCGATCTAGTCACTGCCTTTATTGAGACGGCGAAGGAACTCCGCGCGGAACCATTCTTCGATCCTTACGAGAATCCGAGTTATTCCACGCAGAGCGAAAAGCTCATCGTGATGCATTTGGGAGATCGATTTCATTTTCGCTCAGCGCTGATCCCTTTTCGGCGGATTTGGCGAAAGGGCGAGGACTCATACTTCGCCGATATTCTGGCTGTGCTTGAGCGGTATTCCTCTGAGGCTCCGCAATACGCGAGTTGGAGGCGGGAGCAACACGAAAAGCTCGAACGCGAACCTGCGCTCCCACCCCACGTGCCTATACCGGGAAAGCAACTAATTGACGGCTGGTTATATTCTGTCTTCGTCCACACGAATCTTAATCGAAAAATTAAGAACCCAGACAGAGACTTTAATCGCAAGACCTTCGAAGGCTACTTAACGCAGTGCGGACACGCTTGGTTGGAGTATGCATTTCGCGAGTCGGTTAGAGGAGCAGGGTGGCTTTACCTCCAGATACTTGATGAGCTGGCTGTTCCGCAGATGGAGAAATGGATAGCAGACGGCTTCAAATCCTCCTTCACTCCGATATCCGCGTTTGGAAGCTCGCCACGGGAAAAGTCACCCGATGGAACGCTCGTGGTTCGAAAGTCGTCCAGCTTCTACGGGGTAGACGAGACGTTGATTCAGCGGTTTTTTCGCCTCTTGAAACGGTTCCGAACTCTCGAAGGCACATTCGGTCATCTAAAAATGGAACCAGAACAGTTGCTCAAAGCCTTCGTTGGTTCGCGGTCGGTTAAACAGATACTTGAAGACGCCGGTTGGGAATTACACCTCGCGGAACTTTACCGCCCGCCAAGTGAGCACGCTTCTGTGCATCAGTATTTCGACCCGTCTTCGAGAAAGGTGGGAAGCATGTGGTTCGAACGGGATCAAATCGCGATAGTCAGTCGTAATACCCTTCGCATTTGGAGTAAGGAATTTTCGGCACTGAAGACGCAGCTCTAGCGCAGCAGCGCTAGCGGACTTGCTCACTCCATCGCTTTGCGCCACGCGAGCGCGGCGGCGGTCATGCGCTGGGCGATGGCGGGATTCTCCGGGGCGAGGTTCCGGGCTTCGTAGGGGTCGAGGATGTCGTAGAGTTCCGCGCCGGTGCCGTCGGCGTTGATGAGGAGTTTCCATGGGCCTTCGCGCATCGCCACGTTCGGGCTGCGGTCGGGGGCCGCGGGGTATTTGAAGGAGGTGTCGTTGCGGCCGTATTCCCAAAAGAGCGCGTGCACGCGCACAGCCGGTTTTCCCAGCAGCGCGGCGCTGAGGTCTTCGCCGTCGCTTTGGTAATCAGCCGGCAGTTTGGCTCCGCCGAGCGCGGCGAGTGTGGGCAGCATATCCACGGCGTGCAGCACGGTGGTGTCGTCCACGTAGGCGACGGGAATGTGGCCGGGCCAGCGCGCGATGAAGGGCAGGCGGATGCCGCCTTCGTAAAGGCTGAGTTTGCTGCCGCGCAGGCCGACGGTGCGCGCGCCTTTGAGGCTCGGCAGCGGGCCGTTGTCGCTGGCGAAAATGAGCAGCGTGTTGGCGGGGACGGCGTCCATGAGGCGGCCGATCTGCCGGTCCATTTCGGCGATGACGGCGGCGAGATTCGCGCGCTCCCGGCCGGGCACGGCGCCCTCCGGCACCCACGGCGTGTGGGTGTCGTCGAACCACAGATTGATGAAGCACGGGTGGCCGTCGTGCTTTTGCAAAAAGGCGAGCGCCTCGTCCACCATCCAGCGCGTGCGCTCGTGCCGCGCGACCTGCTGCGGCTCGCGTTGGTCGTCCGGCCCCCACGGCGTCGTCTTGAGTCCGAGCGGGGCGGCGGGTTCGGGGCTTTCGTAAGTGCCGAGGCCGAGATCGTAGCCATACGCGGCGAACTTCGGCGGGTTCACCACGTCGCGTCCGCCGCCGAGATGCCACTTGCCGATGTGCGCCGTGGCGTAGCCCGCGGCCTGGAGCACGCGCGGGAGCGACGGCGCGGCGGGGTCGAGAAAGTCCGCCTGCTCACACTCGCGATTGCCCGCCCGCGTCTGCATGAAGCTGGTGATTTTCCACCGCGCGGGAGCCTGCCCGGTGATCAGCCCGCAGCGCGATGGCGAACAGATCGGCGACGCGGCGTAGTAGCGGGTGAAGCGCGTGCCTTCACGCGCCAGCCGGTCGATCTGCGGCGTGGGTGAGATCGCGCCGCCGTAGCAGCCGAGGTCACCGCCGCCCAGATCGTCGGCGAGGACGAAGATGATGTGGGGTTTCTCCGCGCCGCGGACCTCGGCACAAGTGACGAAGAGCAGCGCGAGGAGACGGAGCAGGAGAGTTCGCATGGGGAAGGCTTGGTGCAGCGAAACAGCGCCACAGTGATCCGATGCCCGCCAGCAAAATCGCGCCGCAACTGGCCTCTTTGTCGCCAAGGTCCGCTCTCAATGAAGGGGGCACTTCTCCCGGCCGGCACAGGCTGATTTCCTTGTCCCAAAAGTGGGGCTCTAGGGACGCAAGGCGTGCGGGGAAGAGGTGCTTCGCGGTTGTGAATATCATCCCCCATGCACCAAAGAGTCGCACTGCCACCTGCATCGCACTTAGGCCCACGCGTAGGTTAGTCCGTCACCGCACCCCGTGAGGCGGTGCTGACTTGCTTCGCGTACTTCGCGAGCACGCCGCGCGTGTAGGCTGGCTTCGGCGCTTTCCATTTGGCGAGGCGGGCGGCGAGGTCGGCTTTGGGGATGTCGAGATTGAGCGTGTGCTTCTCGGCGTCGATGGTGATGATGTCCCCGTTTTTCACCACGGCGAGCGGGCCGCCGAGCGCGGCTTCGGGCGTGATGTGGCCGACGACGAACCCATGCGAGCCGCCGCTGAAACGTCCGTCGGTGATCAGCGCCACGTCTTTGCCGAGCCCTTTGCCCATGACGGCGCTGGTGGGCGAAAGCATCTCGCGCATGCCGGGGCCGCCGACCGGGCCTTCGTGGCGGATGACGATGACGTGGCATTTTTTCACGCGCCCGTCGAGGATCGCCGCGAGGGCGGTCTGCTCGTTTTCAAAGACGATGGCTTTGCCGGAAAAGGTGAGGCCTTCCTTGCCGCTGATTTTCGCGACTGCGCCGGTGGGCGCGAGGTTGCCGTAGAGGATGACGAGATGGCTGTCTTTTTTGATCGGGTTGTCGAGGGTGCGGACGATTTCCTGGCCTTTCGGGTAGGGTTTCACGCGCTTGAGATTTTCGGCCATCGTCTTGCCGGTCACGGTCATGCAGTCGCCGTGGAGCAGCCCCGCCTCGAGCAGCGTGCGCATGAGCGGCGTCTGGCCGCCGATGGCTACGAGTTCGCTCATCAGGAAGCGCCCGCTCGGTTTCAAATCCGCGAGCACCGGCACGCGTGCGCCGATGCGGGTGAAATCGTCGAGCTTGATATCGACGCCGGCGGTGTGGGCCATGGCGATGAGATGGAGCACGGCGTTGGTCGAGCCGCCGAGGGCGATCACGACGGTGATGGCGTTTTCAAACGCCTCCTTCGTCATGATGTCGAGCGGGCGGATGCCGCGCTTGATGAGTTCCACCACGGCCATGCCAGCCGCGCGCGCATCGGCGGCTTTCGCGGGCGAGACGGCGTTTTGCGCGGCGCTATTGGGCAAAGACATGCCGAGCGCTTCGATCGCGCTGGCCATCGTGTTCGCCGTGTACATCCCGCCGCACGAGCCCGCGCCGGGGATGGCCTGCTCCTCGATGAGCGCCAGCTCGCGGTCGTCGAGCTGCCCGTTGGCGTGCTGCCCCACGGCCTCGAAGCAGCTCACCACATCGAGATTCTTGCCCGCGAACTGCGCCCGCCGGTCGCTGCGCAGCCGCTTGTCCGCGAGGATGCCGGTGATGCAGCCCGGCAGAATCGTGCCGCCATAGACGAACACGCTCGGCCGGTTCAGCCGCGCCATCGCCATCACGCAGGCCGGCATGTTTTTGTCGCAGCCGCCGATCGCCACCAGCCCGTCGAAGCCCTCGCAGCCCATCACCGTCTCGATGCTGTCCGCGATGACCTCGCGCGAGACGAGCGAGTATTTCATCCCCTCCGTGCCCATCGAGATGCCGTCGGAAATCGTGATCGTCCCGAAGATCACGCCCTTCGCGCCCGCCGTGTTTGCGCCCGCCTCGGCCTGCCGCGCGAGGCCGTCGATGTGCATGTTGCACGGCGTCACCATCGACCACGTCGAGGCGATGCCGATCTGCGACTTCTTGAAATCCTCCCGCGCAAACCCGACCGCATGCAGCATCGCCCGGCTGGCCGCGCGCTCCGCGCCATCCACCACGAGCTTCGAGTGCACGCGGTGCAGGCTCTCGGCGCTGTTTACGGACGATTTTTTCTTCGCGGGGGCTTTGGCATTGGTGGTCATAGGAAAAGGGAGCGCGATCCTAGCGGGCCGGGCGGGCTTGGCAAGGCCGCGCGGCAGGCCGGGAGCGGCGGACTACAGCTCCAGCTCCGGGTGCGCGCCGCCTTTGGCCTTGGCCTTCGGGGCTTTCTTGAAGGTCTCGTCCGTGGAGACATTGCCGCTCGGCCTTTCGATGGTCACGCCGGACAGCAGTTGCCCGATGGTGCGGACTGGAGGCGGGTACTACTGGCCGTTGAAGGCGCTCACGTAGCTGCCGGTGTTGGCCGCCTACTGGCGCATCGGCTTGGCCTGCGGCTTTTCCTTCGGGTCGGGGTGGTCGCGGAAAAAGATTTCACCGTCCACGCCGCCGTCCGCGCCTTTCTTCTTGCTCGCGCCTGGATGTTCTCGACAAGCGAGACAGCCCCATACCCCATTCATTCGAGATCTAAAGGCAATGATGTCACCGCTCGAAACCCCTTCGAGAGGCACGTAAGGTCTCCGCTTCCCAAATGATTTCCTGAGGGGAGGGCATTTGCCATCTCCCGCCGGCAGCAAAACGCGCTTTGGCGCTTAACTTCTGAAATTTCGCTGAGACTTGAGGATGATTGGCAATCAGATTGGAGGCGAAAATTCCTGCCTCGAGTTTTGTGTCGAACACTCTTCCGCGCGAGAACGTGACGTCGAGTTCTGTCGTCTCTCCAAATGGACTTTGTTCGACCCCCATCGCGTGGAGAAGACGCTCAAAGTCGCTGTTGAATTGCAGTTCACTAAACGGAAGGTGAACTGCTCTGACAATTGGGCGCGGGACAATAATGTGATCGTCTATTTTCAACGGGATTATTCGCGGCTTACTTTCTGGATGATTAATCGAGCAGTAATGCGCATGGGAGATTTCCTCTTGGACTGGACGCGATGCGGTGGCCGCTTGAGATAAGATCACGACAAAGAAATCACTATTCTCGATCTGATTGAGGATTGCCCCCCAAGCATCGGTACCCGGCACGGCGGAAAGCTCGAACTGCCACGGATCACATCTCGAATGACCTAATTCCTCCTTCAACCGTTGAGCTAAAGCCTTATCTTGCGCGCAGTAGCTAATGAACGTCTTTGGTTTCATAGAGCCCTAAAGACAAGCCGTGGGGTCGCAGTGGAGGTAGAGGGAGCGGCGGCGGACTGGATCATCACGGATGACCGGCATTTCGACGCGCTGAAAACCAGGGCCCACAAGCCGCAGCCGATCACGCCGGGGGGAGTTCATGCGGCGGCATCTGGGTGGCGCGTGAAGGCGGGCTGGACAAGGCGCGCGGCAATCCGCAGTGCGCTTCGCGCGAGGCAATGCGTTCACGGCTGCTTCGCGCCCTGCTTGAGCAGCCAGTCCAGCGCCGCCGGGACCGGTGCGCTTTCGCCTTCGCCGATCACGAAAACCGGGCGCGGTGCGGCGAGGGTGAGGAGGCCGGGGAGGTCGCCGTACTTTGCGGCGGCGGGGAGAAAATTTGCGGCGCGATAATCGACCACGTCGGCGAAACGGAAATGGCCGGTGTCGATGACAGCGGCATCCACGGCATCGCCGGACAACGCGCGCGCGGCGGCGGCGATGGGGCCGGTCGCGCCGAGGCCGACGAGCGAAAGCGCGGCCTTCGGTTCCGCGTTGCGGGCGAAACGGAGCGCGGTGAGGACATCGTGAACGCGCTGGGCGAAAAGCGGGTGGTTGTAGCCGTATGTGTAGGCGGGGGCTTCGCGCGGATTTTTCACCACGCGGTTCGCCGCCTTTCCGATGCGCAAATCCACGCCGAGCACGATGCAACCGGCATCCAGCAGCCGGGCGATTTCCGGGCGCGGTTTGCCGTCGGCGGCGAAAAGCTGCGCGGTGCCACTTTCGCAAAGCCACACCACGGTGCGGGCGCTCGGCTTTTCCGGCTGGAGAAGGACGGCGGGAAATTCCTCGCGGTGCGTCCGGTTCCGCAGTGCGCCCGCCGCCATTTCCACCTCGCCCGCATCGTCCAGCGTCCGCCCAATGATCGCGGCCCACGCGGTCGCGGCGATTTTGCGGAAGTCCTCGGGCGATTTCGCCATCTGCGCCTGCGCGTCGTCGTGCCACCAGCGGAGCAGCTTGCGCTCGAAGTCATCGCCGCCCTGGGGCGCGGGATGCGCGTCGTCCCACACGCTCATCTCCTCGCGCGAGAGCCGCACGTAGTCGCGCTCCGCGAGCTGCGCCGCGGGCTGGCCGAGCGCGAGGTGCTGGTTGAACCACGCATACATCGCCGCGCGGCTCGGCGCGTTGTAATTGTGCGGGAACTGAACGAGCGCGGTGAGCTGCACGTTTTGCTGGGCACCAAGCATCGCCCAGTGTTTTTGCAGTTCGGGGAAACCTTTCGTTTCCATCTCCTTCGTCCAGTCGTTCGCCGCCGTCATCGCCATCGGCTTAGGCGCAAAGAGCGCGGCGAACTCGACATTGCCCGTGCCGATGCGGAGGCCGCTGGCGTTTTCGCAAGTGCAGCCGCCCTGCATTGCCGTGGAGACCATCACCGCGGGAAAGGCCGCAGTCACCCGCGGGTCGAGCGCGGCGAGGATCATCGTCTGCGTGCCGCCGCCGCTCGCGCCGGTCACGCCGATGCGGCGCGCGTCCACGTCCGGCAATGCGGCGAGGAAGTCGAGCGCGCGGATGCCGACCCAAGTTTGCAGCCCCATCACACTTTGCGCATGCGCCTCGGCTTGGGCGCTGAACAAGCCCCAGCCATTGCCGCCAGGCGTCTCAGGGCGCTGCTTGGCAAACCTGTGCGTGAGCGCAAAGGAAAGCTGCGTGCTGTCCGCGTAGCCCAGCATGTCGTAGTGGAAAACCACGCAGCCCAACCGCGCGAGCTGCACGCAACGCGCCTGCAACACGCTGCGTCCGCCCTCGGCAAACTGCTCCGCGCCGCTCGCGATTTCCTTCGCCACCGCCTTTTCTCCG
>JANPHJ010000340.1:0-5942 GCA_031424395.1 Chthoniobacter sp. | reverse complement strand
CTCGCCGATGCCGCCGATGGGCCTCATCCTCAAGCCGCAGGAAATCGAAGACATCAAAGCCTTCCTGCAAACGCTCAAGCAGTAACGCCGCGCGTTCTTGAGCGAGTCTCCGTCTGCAAATTCGACCGGCGCTTGGAGCGTCCTGCGGCATCCGCCCTTCGCCCGCTACATGGGCGGCGAGGCCATTTCCATGCTCGGCACCTGGATGCAAATGCTCGCGCAGGGCTGGGTCGTCACCGCGCTGACCACGAGCGCCTTTACCCTCGGCCTCGTCAATTTCGCCTCCGGCGTACCCATGCTCGCGCTGACCATGTACGGCGGCTCGGTCGCCGATCGTTTCGACAAACGGCGCATCCTCATCGCCACGCAAATCGTGCAGGCGGTGCTCGCCGTCGCAGTGGGCTGGCTGGTCGCCACGCATCAGGTGCAGATCGTCCACGTCGTCATTGCCGGCATGCTGCTCGGCATTTCCACGGCGTTTGAAATGCCGGCCGCCTCCGCGCTCGTGCCGGAACTGGTCGGGCGCGAGCAACTCTCCGCCGCCATCGCCGTGGATCGCTCGGTCTTTCACGCCACGCGCCTCGGCGGGCCGGCGCTCGGCGGCTGGGTCATCGGCCACTTCGGCACCGCGTCCGCGTT
The DNA here is from genome assembly GCA_031424395.1 of Chthoniobacter sp. Lineage (GTDB taxonomy): Bacteria > Verrucomicrobiota > Verrucomicrobiia > Chthoniobacterales > Chthoniobacteraceae > Chthoniobacter. The sequence goes on along the minus strand of JANPHJ010000340.1, from coordinate 5,303 downwards.
TTACCTGAATGCGCTCACCTTCAGCGCGCTCATTGCCGCGCTGCTCACGCTCCACCCGCGCCCCCTCGGCACCGAGGAGGAGGAGCGCCAGCGGCAGGGCGGCATGAAGGAGGGCTGGACCTTCGTCCGCGCCGACCGCCCGAGTTTCAGCATGATCCTGCTGCTGGCGATTTCGACGGTCTGCGTCTCGCCTTTTTTCATGATTCTCATGCCGCTCTACTCGCGACACGTCCTGCACATCGCCGCCGCCCAGCACGGGCTGCTCATGGCGTCGTCGGGCATCGGCGCTTTCGTCGGCTCTATCTGGCTGCTTTCGATCCGGCGGGAAAAGCGCCACCTTTGGCTGCGCGCGGCGGTGACCGCGGTGGTGGCGGCCATGTCCGCGCTCGCCCTGGCGCAGACGCTCATGCAGGCCATGACCGCGATGATCGTCCTGACGCTCGGCACCTCCACGATCTTCGGCGTCGCCAATACCATCGTGCAGGAACGCGCGCCCGACCCCATCCGCGGGCGCGTCTCCGCGATTGTCGGGCTGAGCTTCTTCGGCGTGCTGCCCTTCGCCGGCCTGCTCGTCACCGAATTCGCCGACCTCGCCGGCCTGCGCGCGGCGATGGGCACCGCCGCCGCGTGCTACGCGCTCGCCGCGGCCTTCGTCCTCCACCGCCACCGCCGCTGTGCGGCGGCAGCGCCACCGGCGGCGTAGCCGCCGCGCCCGGGGAGCGCGCGCGTCTCGCGTGCTGGTTGCGGCGTCCCCGCCGCAACGAACTTTTCCCCGGCGGGTCTGCGTGGCGCGGAGCTCTTGCCACAGCGCGCGCATGTGCCCGCTCAAGAGCTCCACACCCGCAGACGCACCCCGCAAAAGTCCGCGCCGGCGAGGGACGCCGGCGCCAGCACGCGGGACGCGCGCGCTCCCCGGAGTTCCGCGCACCCGCGCTTTCGCGATTCCACCATTTGCTCGCTTCCCACGGCACCGGCATGACGTAGTGAAATGTGTCCACCCACTCCCTCGCCATGATTCCCGCCCGCATCCTTCCGCTCGCCGCCACCGTACTCGCGCTCCCGCTTTTCGCCGCCGCGCAGGAAACCGGCGACGACGCCAAAGCCGCCAAACCAACCGCCGGTGAGAGCGCCGAGGCAGCGGTGAAAAAACTGGGCGTCGCGCCGGGCTTGCAAGTCGATGTCTGGGCGAGCGAGCCGCTGCTCATCAATCCGGTCGCGTTTTGCTTCGACGAAAAGGGCCGCGCCTTCGTCGTGGAGACGGGGCGGCGGCGGTCGAGTGTGCCGGACATCCGGCGGCATGATGCGTGGCGGCTGGAAAATCTCGGGCTGCGCTCGGTGGAGGAGCGCGGGGCGTTTTTGCGGGCGAAGCTGCCCGATTCTGGAAAGAGCGGCGCGGGCGATGATCTTACCGATTTGAACAAGGACGGGCGGCGCGACTGGCACGACCTCGAGGTGGAGGGCGAGCGGATCAAGCTCGTGGTGGACTCCGATGGCGACGGCAAGGCGGACACCTCATCTGTGTTTGCGGACGGTTTCAAAGCGCTCGTGACGGGCACGGCGGCGGGTGTGGCAGCGGGCGGCGGGAGCGTGTGGTTCGCGTGCATCCCGGACTTGTGGCGGCTCGACGGCGAAAAGGGCGGCGCGGCGGAAAAGAAAACCGCGCTGCTCTCGGGCTTCGGCGTGCATGTGGCCTACGGCGGGCACGACATGCACGGGACGAAGATCGGCCCGGATGGACGGCTCTACTGGACCATCGCCGACTGCGGCGCGCATGTGATCACGCGCGAGGGCAAGGTCATCGACAATCCCGACAGCGGCGCGGTTTTCCGCTGCAATCCCGACGGCACCGATATGGAGCTTTTTGCCATCGGCCTGCGCAATCCGCAGTCGCTCGCCTGGAACGATGTGGGCGACCTTTTCACCGGCGACAACAACGCCGACGGCGGCGATGCCGCGCGCTGGACGCATGTCGTCGACGGCGCGGACTACGGCTGGCGCATCGGCTGGCAGTTCCTGCCAAAGCTCGGCGCGTGGAACTCCGAGGGCATGTGGCATCTCGACGTGGACCAGACGAACTACGCCATCCTCCCGCCCGTCGGCCACATCGGCCACGGCCCCGCGGGCATCGCACACTATCCCGGCACCGGCCTGCCCGACGCGTATCGCGATCACTTTTTCTACGCGGACTTCCCCGGCGGCGTGCGCGCCTTCGCGCTGAAACCGAAAGGCGCGAGCTACGAAGTGGTGCTCGACAAGAAATTCCAGCAGGACAACTCCGCGCAGCAGATGACCGGGAAGCTGCTCTGGGGCTTGTACCCGAGCGATGTGCAGTTCGGCACGGACGGCGGCGCCTACGTGCTCGACTGGGTCTATGGCTGGGAGAAAACCGGCAAAGGCCGCATCTTCCGCGTGCATGATCCCGCGACGGACGCCAGCCCACTCGTGCAAGAAACCAAGCGGCTGCTTGGGGAAGGCATGGCGAAGCGCGAGGTCGCCGAATTGTCCAAGCTGCTCGGCCACGCCGATCAGCGCGTGCGGCAGGGGGCGCAGTTTGAACTCGTGCGGCGCGGCGATCCGATCCCACTCGCGCAGGCGACGCTGGACTCAAATTCGCAGCTCATGCGGCTGCACGGTATCTGGGGCTTGGCGCAGCTTGCGCGGACGAAACCCGCCGCCGCGCAGACGGTCATGCCGCTGGCCATGGACAAAGACGCCGAGGTGCGCGCGCAGTGGGCGAAATTCATCGGCGACACGCGGACCAGGAACGAAATCGATTTGCTCCTCCGCCTGCTCGCCGATCCCGCACCGCGCGTGCGTTTCTTTGCCGCGCAGGCGCTCGGGAAACTGAGCGCGAAAACGGCCGGGCCCGCGCTGCTCGCGCTGCTCAAAAGCAACGCCGACGCCGCTGCCTTCGTGCGTCACGCCGCTGCGACCGCGCTGGCTGCGTGCGCGGATGAGAAGGCGCTCGCCGCCGCTGCCAGCGATGCTTCGGACGCCGTGCGCGCGGGGGTGTTGCTCGTGCTGCGCCAGCAGCGCAGTGCGGAGGCCGCGCGTTTTCTTGCGGACAAAAATCCGCCGCTCGTGCTTGAGGCCGCACGCGCCATTCACGACGCGCCGATCCCAGCCGGGTATCCGCAACTCGCGATGCTTTGCGACAAGCCAAGTCTCGCTGCCCCGCTCGCGCGGCGCGCGATCAATGCGGCTTACCGTCTTGGCTCGCGGGCAGCGGCTGACGCGCTGGCGCAGTGCGCGGCGAAAGGTGAATCCGGCGACGCTGCGCGGCTCGACGCTTTGGATGCGCTCGCGACTTGGAACGACAAGCTCGGGAAGGATCGGGTGCTCGGCATCGTCGTGCCGCTCGAAGCGAAGCGCGATGCGGACGCGGCGCGGTTCGCTTTCGCGGGCGTGGCCAATGGAATTCTGCAGGCCGCGCCGGACAACATCCGCGCGGCGGCGGCGGACGCTTGCGCCGGGCTGAACATCGCCACGGCGGAGAGCGAACTCTCGGCTTTGCTCGCTGACGAAAAGGCGAGCGGAGCCGCGCGCGCGGCGGCGTTGCGGGCGCTGGGTGCGATCAAGGCACCGGGGTTGGCGAAGGCCGTGGAAGTCGCGCTCGCGGCGAAGGACAAATCGCTGGTGCAAGCGGCGCGGCAGTTCGCGGGAAAAGCATCGCCTGCCGAGGCGGTGAAGCTGAACGCCGCGGTGCTGGGCAAGGGAGGCATCCGCGAGCAGCAGGATGCGCTCGCCGCCATCGGCGCGCAAAACATCGCCGATGCGGATGCGGTGATCGCCGCGCAACTCGATCTGCTCAACTCGGGCAAACTCCCCGCTGCGCTCGCGCTCGATCTCCTCGAAGTCGCCGCGCAACGCAGCGATGCGAATGTAAAAACGAAGGCGGCGGAATTTGAAAAGCGGCGCGACGCGAAGGACGCGCTGGCGAAGTGGCGCGAGTGCCTGGAAGGTGGCGATGCCAAACCGGGGCGCGAGATTTTTGCCGAGAAGGCGGAGGCCGCGTGCATGCGCTGCCACAAGGTCAAAGGCGAGGGCGGCGATGTCGGCCCCGACCTCGCGGGCATCAGTGCGAAGCATGATCGCGCCTACCTTTTGCAAAGCATCGTCGATCCAAACGCTGTCATCGCGCCGGGCTTTGACAACGTGCTGGTGACGCTCAACACCGGCGACATGATCGCCGGACTGCTCAACGCGGAGGACGCCAACGAAGTCACGCTCGCCTCGCTCGCCGATGGCAAAAAGCAGAAGGTCAAAAAGGCCGACATCAAGGAGCGCGCAACCTTCCCCAGCGCCATGCCGCCCGGCCTCGGCGACGTGCTCGGCAAGCGCGGCCTGCGCGATGTGATTGAGTATCTCTCGACGGTGAAGTGACGTGGGAGCGGCGAGGTGGCGCATGGTGTGGACGTCCTCGTCCGCAGTCGTCCGACGGTGCCCCGCCCGCCGCGGTTCGGCGAACGGGGCGTTCGCCGGACCGTCGCGGACGAGGGCGTCCGCGGCACGCCAGCCCATCGCGCACCGCCCCCATGAACGACTTTCGCAAGGCTCCATAATCGCCAAGTGAAGGTGTGGCCTGCGGCATCGGGGGCGATTGGGAATCGCCCCTCTCAGGGTGCCGCGCGAGGCGACGGCTGGAAAGAATGCCCGCCGGCTCCGGCCGTTTCAGTCAGCGGTTCTTCATTCCGCCGTTGTCGCAGAGCCTCTAAAGCCGGCGTTCAGAACGACGAACAGTTTTTTGAGGCGCGAAACGCGCTACAGCAGCTCGGGATAATGCGCGCGGGCGACGGCATCGCACTTGGCGAGGATGGCTTCGGCGGTGTCGAGGTCGCGGATGTCGTCGATGAGCTGGCGGCAGGCGGTGCTGTCGAGCGCCTGCACGGCCCGTTTGACTCGGGGCACCGAGGCGGCGCCGGCGCTGAGTTCATCGACGCCGAGGCCGAGGAGGAGCGGGGTGAGCACGATGTCGCCGGCCATTTCGCCGCAGACGCCGACCCAGAGTTTGTGCGCGTGCGCGGCCTCCACGGTCATGCGGATGAGCCGGATGATGGCGGGATGGGTGGGTTCGTAGAGGTGGGCGATGTGCTCGTTGAGGCGATCGACGGCGATGGAGTATTGGATGAGGTCATTCGTGCCGATGCTGAAAAAGCTCACCTCTTTCGCGAGGATGTCGGCGGAGATGGCGGCGCTGGGAATTTCGATCATCGCGCCGACCTCCATGTTCTCGCTGAAGGGCTGGCCCTCGCCGCGCCAACGTCATCCTCGAAGAATGCCGCGCCGAGCTGCGCGCCGAGGGC
>JANPHJ010000339.1:0-11239 GCA_031424395.1 Chthoniobacter sp. | reverse complement strand
CCCCGGTACCCCCTCCCAGAACGGGCCGGCCCATGGGGGCCGTCCCGGAGTCGATCTTGGACCTCTTGATGGCCAAGAACTTTTCTTGGAAACCGCGGAGGTGCCCACCAATGTCCAGTCGATTCAGGGACCGGGCGGCAGAGCCGCCCGGAACCTGATCGGACGCCGCCAACGACAGAACTTGATGGGACCCTCGCTCAAAATCGCGCAGAGCGCGATTTCTCCCGCTTCAATGATAACGCCGACCTCTTACCGCGATTGCACCTCTATAAGAGTATGGGTCCAATTCAGTGGCCAGTGTGAATTGAGAGGCTCCTGTAGTCTTCGGTCTTCGATACTGTGCAAGCTGGCTCCAAAAGGGCGGGTGTAAGTGGCCATCAACGGTTGAACGAAACTACCTGTCATACCAGAACGGGCCGGCCCAAGGGGGCCGTCCCGGACTCGATCCTGGACCTGGAAGGCCAAGAACCTCCTTGGTCATCTTGGAGGCCGCGGAAGTGCCCACCAATGTTTAACCGATTCAGGAACCGGGGCGGCAGAGCCGCCCCGGAGCCTGAAGCTGACGCTCGGCTAAACTTGGTGGGACCCTCGCTCAAAGCGCGCTCCGCGCGCTTCTCACGGTTCAATGATGATGCCAACCTTCTACTTCCATGCCGCCTCAATAAGATTATGGTCAATTCGATGGTCGGTGTGAATCGCTAGGCTCCTCTCGGGGAAGTCTTCGATTGTCGATAGGTGGAATCACGCGCGCCTTGATCTTTTCTTCTTCACCGGGGGTACGGGCATCGAAACACTCGGCATACCTGTGGTGAACGTATCTTGAATGTAATCGTCCCAACTGGCGTAGCCCATTTCGCTCCACGAGGGGGCATTCATATACCGCAGGGCCTCCTCAGGCCATCCCGTTTTCGCCCACTGATCAATATCCTCCAGCGCTCGATAGGCAATCTTGCCGACCTCTTCAACTGGCCAGTGCCGCATGTCCCGAGTGTAACAGGCTTCGATAATCGGAAGGGCAAACTCTCTGATGTAAAAATACCAATTTGCCTGCCGAATCTTTTTGCCACTCCAGCCGACTATGGGCAAATGGCGAAACCGGTACTTCATGTATTCGCGCGGCATCTTGAGGCCGGCAAAGATCACCCCCAACTTCTCAGCCGAACGGATTTGCCCCTTTGTCATCGGTAAAAAATCCACCTGAGGAAAATCGCCCCCGTAACTGATGACCCTGGTGCCTTTGGTTAGGTAATCGGGTAACCAACCAACGCCGTCCTCACACGAGTCCAAAATTTCCGACCACTCCAAAATATTGTCGTCGTTGTCAGAATCTTCGGCCGGTTCCTTTGACGCTTTGTGGGAACGGGATGGCTCGATCGTTTCGCTAGCGTTCCGATTCAAGTATTTCCTCAACTTCGCAACGGTTTTGATTACGGGACAAATTTCCAGCCGCCGTCCAAACGTATGAACACCGCCCTGATGTTTCCGCCGCCGCCGGACGATGTCCTTCACTTGGCGCTCGATCTCCTTCAGTGTTTCATTTGTCGTCAGCCGCTCCCCTAACGCTTGCATCTCGGCCTTTTCTGCGACGCTCGGGTGCCTTTTCTTGCTTAGTTCTCTGATTTTCTCGTAGGCCGCAAAGTCAAAACCGGTCCGAATATCAGTGTTGACGATCGCGAGGACGTGGAGGTGCGGCACGCCCGTGTCGGTGAAGGCCAAGATTCGGACGTAGCCACCACAGAACACTCGGAGAAACTGTCGGTTTATGGCTGAGAATTCTTCCGAAGCTTCTTTGTCCGTGGTCCATCGGGAGAATGTGAGGGTGACATGGACGAGGTGCTCCATGGGGATGCGATGCTCAACAAGAAGCAGGGAGGCCCGGAGTTTTCGCAGGGCCTTGAGACGGTTCGCAGGGAGTCTTGGTGGGGGTGGTTTAGAGGGCATTTGCGGACTTCTTGATTCTCTTGACCAGAATTTGATTCGCCATGCATTGACTTTCGAAGGGGAGCTGGGACCCGTGGGCAAAACTCGGTTTGGGGTGCCGACGTTACAAAACGTGGTGAACTTTGCAATGGCCCTGGCTCAGCTCAGCGGGGAACCGGCTGCTGAAAGAGCCTTTACGCCACGGCTGGAGAAATCAGGTAGCATAGTCAGAGTGATTCGTCAGTTTTCGAGATTTAAGGTGCAATTTTTGAGGGTGTCTGAACCCCAGGGTCGAGCGACGGCCCGGAAGGAGGTGTTTTACGGCGCAGTGGCCATGCTTTTTACCAGAGTCGGTATCAGTGCGCGATGCTGTCCGTTGGGCATAATAAGCGGAGGCAATGCCGCCCGGGCCGCGCAGCGTCGCACCGTCTTCCAGAGGCGCGCGTGATTTTCCAAAAGTGCGGCTGTCACCGTAAAAGTCGCGGCCTTGCCATCAACACTGACTAACACCGAATGCGTGGCGTTCCCTTTGGCGTCCGTCTCGGTGCTGACAATCCTGAGCGCAAAGTTTGAAATCTCGCTCCATCGCCCTCGGGCGTCCTTCATCAGGTAACGCCCGTTCCGACAGACGAACAATCTGCCGCGGGACCGTACCGCATACGGATTGGCCCCGACGTCGGAAATCTCGATCAACTTTGGTATGGGCACCCCGGATAATCGCGAGCATTCCGAAAGAAGAGCCTGCTTCGCTTCCCGGGGAACGCACGACGGTTCCACCAATCGGCTTAGGCGGTGCGCGGTTGTTCCTTCATCGCCGCCGACAATTTCGTCCGCCGCGTATTCGATCACCGAAGGGAGGTCCGAATCGGTGATCACATCCCGAGTCAGCGCGTCGGGGTTGGGCAGCTCCTCGCCGACGTGGCCAGGAATGCGCCTTACACGGACGTCCGTCTCATGCTCGTTCCAAAGGATGACGCCATTGATTACACTCTCGTTTTCTCTCACCACCATCCACACTTTTTCAAATACGCCTCTGTAGCAAATTGGCCAGGAATCAAATCTCTCCAGAAGGACCACCGGCAGCCGCCGTTCTTGCGGCCAGCGCCACACTGCACGTTCGATTCGGGTTGCGGAATGCATGGTCGCGCAGAGGATTATCTGCTTCCAATCGCATGCCGCCGCCCACGGAGAGGTCGATAGTTCGATCGGTTCGCGCGGCTCCAATGAGAGGTAGCTCGCCGGGCGGTAACTTTTGGTCAGAACATATCCCGAAACGCGGCCAAAAATGTTCACTTGCCTCCGGACGAGATGACGTTCCAAGGTGAAGTCTGAGGCTGCTTTGGGGAACAGACCGTAGATTTCGTTGCTACTCAAATCGGCCCAATCCCCAAACCACGAACTAAGCATCTCCCGACGGACGTTGAACAGCCACCGTTTGTGGCCTTCTTCAAAAATATTGTTAGCGGCAGCCCGATACGTTAGGTGCCGGATTTCCTCTGCTGTGTGGATGCGGGAAGTGACGCCAGCCTCAGCAAGCTGTGCTGAGGCCATTTCCCATTCCACACGGAGCACAGTCTTTGCGAGCTCAATGGTGTTCCAACTTGCGGCGCAATGATGACACCGGAAAATGAAATCGCCCTCCATTGTCGGAAAAATTCTCATACTCCTCGGGTGTCTGGGGAGGAGTTCTTCACCATGAACGGGACACGCTTGCCATCGTGCGAGCCCGAAAAAGCGCCACTTCAAGAGGGCGAAGAGCTTTTCGAGTCCGCCGGTCGCTACCATAATTCGAACGCCGACAACGTCCTGCGCCTCCAGTTGGAACCTCGTTTGACGAATTCGTGAGTGACCTCGGCCGGCTCGTCTGGTGGGAGCGGTGCGTTCATCGCAAAACTCCAAGCGTCCGCTGGGAAACCATAACTCAGCGCACTCATGATCTCAAGATGTTCGACCGCCTGGCGACGTTCGCGTAAGGTGCCGTATTGCAGGGAATAGCCTCGCTCAGGATCGAGCATCGCGATACAGCCCGCGTTGATTTCCAAGGGATCTATGCCCCCGAATGATGCAAGGCGGCGGGCCTTCTTCTTGAGGGTCTTTTTCCAGTTGCGCAGCTTTCGATTTGCTACCTTTTGAGCTGCAGTGAGTAGGCGATGGTTCATCTTAAATTTGGTGAGGGTGTTTGGTCCTTGTTAGTTGATTCGACATTGTCGCTGGAGGTGATCTAAGACGTCACCCCACCGAAAACGGACGCTCTTCGAAATCTTCAAGAAGGGCACCCGGCCCTCGCGCATCCAGACGTCCACGGTGCGGGTGGATACCCTCAACCGCTTTGCCAGTTCCGGTTTCTCGATGATTTCATCTGGTCCTAGAGAGACGAGTAGAGTTTCCTTTTGTGGATCCGAGTTAGTCATACAACCATCATACGGAACTCTCTGGAGCACCTACTTCTCGTCCGTCGGGATGCTCAAATTGTCCTACCGTTCACTCCCGCAATGATGTCTGTGTCCGCTCGATTTGTCGCTAAAGTCCTTCCGCGCGGACGATGGGAGGTATGAATGTCCGCCCGTCTCATCCGAGCTGTCCGCTAACGATTTAGCGTGACGGCTCGCGGAGAGTCATCATTTCTGGCGCGCTTTCCGTTTGCGCGCCGCGTCCTTCGTGCGGCGAAGCCCGCGGTGCAACTCAAGAAATTGCCGGCAGATTTCCTCGCTGATCCCAAAGCGAGGAGCGGGGAGCGAGGGAAACTTTCTCCATGCGGCTTTCAGTCCGCGAACCGATTTCAATCCTAGTGGTGTGTGGCTTGTCATCTTGTTAATGCACGTCAACACCTGATCCCAATTATCGTCCGTCAGGTCGGCATCAATCCACGCGCTCATCTCCGCCGGGCTTGAGGAGAGTAGATGCTTGCTCCCGGTTTCAACTTTCTCACCTCCACCTGGGTGTTCTCGTGCGGCTAAGCTAAGCTCATGCGTCGCTGCGGACCAAAGTGCGAGGGTGACCTTGACGGCATGTTTCGGGTTCTTCACAGCTTCCTTGCCACAGAGAATGGCCGTAAGCCGACAAATCTGGTAAACGCTCGGCAAGGCGGAAGATTTCATAACGGGTTCGTACTGGGGATATTTTCCCCGGACTCCGACGGCGCAAGCGCGAACCAGCTACCTGCTTCTGCGGGCGTACAAAGCTCGCGGTAGTGCTGAAAGATCATCCGGGGTGAATTACCCGCCTCCAATGCAACCCGGTTGACGTCTTGGGTTTCGGCGAGGCGGTACGAGATGAAACTGTGCCGCAGCGCGTTCGCCTTCCATAGGAAGCGCGGCTCCTTAGGTTTCCGATTCTCATTGATGCGCTTCACGGTGTCTCGCGTGGCCTCAAAAAACCACGCCTTGCTGTGTCGCCACAAACGCTCGGCACTGCGGGGAGACAGGGCCAACCATTGCGCGAGGTTCGGTGTGATGGGGACGAGACGGCGGGCGGCGGTCTTGGCCTTGTCGGCGGCGATTTCGATGAAGCCGGGGCGGCGTTCCACGTCCGACCAGTCGAGGCGAAGAATCTCTTCCGACCGTAGGCCGGCAAATGCGGCGAGCGCTAGGCACGGCCTCAGTTCTGCCGAACAGTACGCGAGTAGCTCGCCCATTTCCGCCGGAATGAAAATTTCCACGGGCACGGCTTTTTCCCGGCGTTTCTCAATGCCCGCGAGAAGCTCGGCCTCGTGCGAAAGCCAGCCGCGTTCCTTCGCGAACGCAAAGAAAGTGCCGATCGAGCCGAGCGTGTTGTTGAACCCGCGCGGCGCGAGGCCGAGCCCGTCGAGAAACGTGCGGAGGTCATCCGAGACGATGGCATTGACGTTGCAATGAAACGCCTCCGCCAGCCCGCCAAGGCGATACCGCAGGTCCGCGAGATAAGTCGCGCTCACACCCTTGTCCGCCTTGGCGGCGATCATCTCGGCCACGGCCTCGGCGACAGGCTTCGGACGGATGCCGCGCCCGTGGTGGCGCATGTAGAAATGCGCGGCCTCCGCCAGTGAAAAGCCCGTGAGTACCTTCTTTGCAGCCGCGTATTCCAGCGCGGCGGCATCCAACGTCACATCAAGCGGACGGATGGCGTCCAATGCGCGCCCGTAAACAAGGCGGTCTTTACCGGTGATGTGGAGCGCGTCGAGGTCGCCCCGTGAGAGCTGCGCGGCCTTGGCCTCAGCTTCCGCCTTTGCTTCATTGAGGTCGGCGAAATTCAACCCGCATCGCTTCCCGCCCTTATAGAAGCTCACGCGGAAGTAGGTGCCGCTGGCCTTGGTTTTGTCCCGGTAGATTTTCACCACGGAAGACCCGCGAAGGATGGTGATGGGGAACTTCTGGGATTTCGTTTTCATGCGCGAAAGTGCGCGTCTACTGTCCGAAAACCGTCCGAAAAAGCAATCGTTGAAAAGGTGATCGCCTGTAAGTCGCTAGGCTTCAGAGAATTAAAAAAGTGACCCTAACGGGATTCGAACCCGTGTTACTCCCGTGAAAGGGGAGTGTCCTAGGCCTCTGGACGATAGGGTCTTTTCTCAGGAAAAGAGGGGCGGAAGATGGAGGGGAGTCTGAGGCCGTGCAAGCAGTTTCTCGCCCGCGGGACGACGGTTGATTTCAGGCTGACACGAGGAGTGCTGCCGAGGCGCGGGCGGTGGCTCCGGTATGGGCAGAGGCGATGTCGAGGGCGCGCTGGGCGAGGGCGGCGCGACGGGGGGCGTCGGCGAGGAGGATGGCGAGCTGGGCGCGAAGTTCGGCGGCGTTACGGACTTGCACGGCGGCGGCGGCGGCGAGCCAGCGCGTGACGATGGGGGCGAAGTTTTCCATGTGCGGGCCGAAGATGACGGGCTTGCCTACGAGCACGGGTTCGACGGGGTTTTGGCCGCCGGTGGCGGTGAGGCTTTTGCCGATGAAGACGACGGTGGCGAGGGCGTACCAGTCGCGGAGTTCGCCGGTGGTATCGACGAGCAGCGCGTCGCGGCGCGGCGGGCTGGGCGTGGATGGTGGATGGTGGATGGTGGTTCGCTGTGCGATGTGGAGGCCGAGGGGGGCAAGGTCGCGGAGGATGGCGGCGGTGCGCTCGACGTGGCGGGGGACGAGGATGAGGAAGAGCGCGGGGAACTGCGCGCGGAGTTCGCGGAAGGTTTCGGCAAGGATGCGCTCTTCGCCGGGAAAGGTGCTGCCGGCGAGGAGCACGGGGGCGTCGTCGGGGACGGCGAGGTGGCGGAGGAGGGCGCGGAATTCGGCGGTGTGCTTGCCGGACGGTGGAGCGGAGTCGAACTTGGCGTTGCCGGTGACGCGGAGGCGGGCGGGCTCGACGCCGAGGGACTGCCAGCGGGCGAGGTCTTCGGGCTCGGCGAGGGCGAGGGCATCGAGGAGGCGGAAGACGGGGCCGGTGAAAAAACGGAAGCGGCGGAAGCGGGCCTCGGAGCGCGGGGAGAGGCGGGGCAGAAAGGTGACGGGCAGGGCGCGGCGTTTGGCGGCGGCGAGGAGATTGGGCCAGATGGCCTCGATGAAAATTAGGCGCTCGGGCCGCACGGCATCGAGGGCGCGGCGGACGATCCATGGGGCGTCGAGGGGATTGTAGATGACTTCCAGCCAGTCGCAGGCGTGCGGCTGGGCGACGGCGAAACCGGTGGAGGTGGTGACGGAAAGGGCGATGGATTTGCCGGGCGCGAGCCGCCGGATTTCGCGCGCGATTTTCAGCGCGAGCAGGGTTTCACCGACGCTGATCGAGTGGAGCCAGATCCATTCGCCGCAGGCGAAACGCGCCCGCTCCGCCGGGCTGTAACGGCCAAGCCGCTGGCGGAATTTTTCGCGGTAGCCGCCGCGGCGGAGCATGCGCAGGAGGAAGCCGGGCAGCAGGGCGAGGAAGACGAGCGGGAAGAAAAGATTGTAGATGAAGAGCGAGCGGCGCGCGGCGGCGGGGAGCATGGTGGATGGTGGATGGTGGAAGGGGGAGGCAGCCCACGCCTCATCCGTCATTCCTCGTTTGTCATTTCCTCCGCACCCGCGAGGCGGAGAAAGGCGACCGCGGTGGCGCCGTAGCGCTTTTGGCGGAAACATTCCCAGATGGTGCCGAGCTTGAGTTTCGCGCCGGGGAGGTGCTCGAGGATGAAGATGCCGCCGGGCACGAGCGCATTTTGCAGGGACGCGGAGGTGAGCAGTTCGGGGGCGAAATCGCGCTCGCCGTCGGCCTTGGCGTAGGGCGGGTCGGCGAGGATGATCTCGTATGTGCCGGCGGAGTCGCGCCGGTCGAGGAAGCGGAAAATGTCGAGCGGCACGACGCTCGCGCACGGGCCGACGAGCTTGGTCTTTTCGAGATTCTTTTCGATGGCGGCGACGGCGCGGCGGTCGCTTTCGACGAAGGTGACGTGGCCCGCGCCGCGGCTCAGCGCCTCGATGCCGAGCGCTCCGCTGCCGGCGAAAAGATCAAGCACCCGCGCGCCGGTGACGAAGTCGCCGAGGCTGGAAAAGATCGCGCCTTTGACCACGTCCATGGTCGGGCGTAGGTCGGTGCGCGGGGTGTGCAGCGGGGTGCCGCCCGCGGTGCCGGCGATGACCCTCACGGCTTCACCGGCGTGATCGCCGTGGTCGGGGCGGCGGACGCGGGCGGCGGAGCAGCGGCGGCACCGGGGGGTTTGGCGGCGGCTTTGTCCTGCTCCTTCTTGCGCTTTTTCTCTGCCTTTGTTTCCTCCTTTTTCCGCTCCTCCTCTTTTTTCCGTTTGTCTTCCTCCTCCTTGTTCTTGCCGCCGAAAATGCCGGTGAGCAACTGGTCGAACTGCTGGTTGATTTTCTGCCCGATGAGCTTGTCGATCAGGTTGGTGCGGAGCTTTTCGGTCGTGCCGGTGATGTTGAAATCAATGGTCCGCAGCCCGCTGCTGGCGGTGCCAAAGCTCTCGCGGACCATATCGGGGAGCTGTTTCACGAGCGCGTCGTCCACGCCGAGCTGCGCCTCAAGCGCGATTTTTTGGTCAAAGCGCACGGTGCCTTTCGCGCCGAGCTGGAGATTGGCGGCGGTGAGGGTGAGCTGGTCGAAGGTGACCTTTTCGCCGCCGATGCGGAACTCGCCGCGCGCGTCCTTGAGCCGCAGGTCGGACAGCTCGCGGATGTTCAGCGCCTGGCCGATGGTCTGGAAAAATTCGAGCTGCTGAAAGCGGCCGTCGTGGAGTTGAAACTCGCCCGCGCCTTCCGCGCGCTCGGCGCGCCGCATGTCGCCGCGCAGGGCGAGCTTGCCCGCGGCGATGCCGACGGCCTGGCCGGGTTTCAGCCCGGCGGCCGTGGCCACGCGGTCGAGGTTCACCTGCTCAAAGGTGAGCGCCGTCTCGAACGGCGATTTCGGCGCGTCCGGCTGCGCACGGTAGCTGCCGCGCACGGGCCCGCCGCCGAGCGTGGCGGTGAGTTCAGGCAGCGTGAGTTCGCCGCCCGCGTATTTGAAAGGGGTGCGCACATTTTCCAGCACCAGGGTATCGGCCCAGACGGCGCGCCCGATGACGGCCGTGCCCTCGACTTTCTCCTCGCTGAGGGCGGTGTAGGTCATGTTCACGTCGCTGAAAACGGCGGTGTGCTTTCCGTCCTTGTCCACAAGATCGACGGCCCCGCTTTTCACCAGCAGGCGCCCGAGGACGACCTGGAATCCGCCCCCGGACTTTTTCGGCGAGGGCGGTTCGGCCGCTGTGCTTTCGTCGCGCGCGACGGCGCCTTTTTCGAGCGCGGGCAGTTTCCATTTGCCCTCGGCATCCTGCTTCCACACGACGCGCGGGCGATCCACGCTCATCTCGGGGATGACGAGTTTTCCCGCGAGCAGCGGCAGCGCGCGGTAGCTGGCGGTGAAGGTGCCGGCCTCGAGAAAAGTGGTGTCGCCATGCGGGATGGTGATGCCGGTGACGCGCAGGCCGCTCCACGGTGAGAGGCTGGTATTGGTGATCTTCAGCGGCAGGCGCAGCGCCTGGCTGAGCTGCTGCTCGATCTGCTCCTGGGCGCGGGGCGACTGGATGTAAAGGTTCACGCAAACGAGCCCGAAAATGGCCAAGACCAGCAGCGCCCCCAGCGCGAGGAGAATAGCCTTGGAAAGTTTTTTCACGGCGCCCACGGTAGCCGCCGAGCCTTGAAAGAAAAGGTCGAAACGCCCGTCCCAACATGCCGGAAATCCTCGTCATTCTAAACCCGGCCGCGCATAGCGAACGGGCGAAAAACACCTGGAAAAAGATCGAGAAATTTCCCGGCTGCACCCTGCGTGCCACCACCGCGCCGGGCGATGCGCGGGCGGTCGCGGAGCGGGCGGTGGGAGAGGGTTTCAAGACGATCGTGGCTGCAGGCGGCGACGGCACGGTGAACGATGTGGTCAACGGCATCGCCGGCGCGGACGTGGCGCTCGGCATCCTGCCGGTGGGAACGATGAATGTCTTCGCCGCGGAACTCGGCCTGCCCAGCGATCTCGCCGCGGCGTGGGCGGTCATCCGTGCGGGCCGCACGCGCAAGATCGACCTGGCGCGGGCGAATGCGCGCTATTTTGTGCAGCTCGCCGGGGTGGGGCTCGACGCACAGGTGGTGCAGGAGACGAGCTGGAATTTCAAAAAGAACTTCGGCCCGCTGAGCTACTTCATCTCGGCCACGCAGATCGCTTCGCGCAAACCGCCGCGCCTCGTGGTGGAGACCGACGGCGTCGAGCGCGCGGGCTCGTTTGTGCTCATCGGCAACGGGCGCTACTACGGCGGCCCGGTGGCGTTTTTCAAGGACGCGCGCAACGACGACGGCAAGCTCGACGTGCTCATTTTCAAAAACCTCGGTTACCTCGACATCGCGCGCTACCTCGGCACCATCCTCATGGGCAAACACA
The DNA here is from genome assembly GCA_031424395.1 of Chthoniobacter sp. Lineage (GTDB taxonomy): Bacteria > Verrucomicrobiota > Verrucomicrobiia > Chthoniobacterales > Chthoniobacteraceae > Chthoniobacter. Next base: position 475 of record JANPHJ010000339.1, on the reverse strand, counting down.
CCGGCCTATCCGACGTGGAATACTTTCAGACCAGGAAAGCCGTGGTGCGCAGCGACGAGGATGTGCTGGTGCAGGTGGACGGCGAGGTGGTCGCGCAGCTCCCGGTGACCTTCCGCATCGCGTCGCGGAAGCTGCGGGTGATCGTGCCGGCTGCGCCCGCGGTGTAGGAGACGGTGAAATAAGTCGGCCGCGCAGCGCGTCCCAGCGGAACGCTTGATAATAGCCGTGGGCTTTAGCCCACGGGAATGAGCGCACGAGCCGCCGTCGCGTAGCGACGTCTGAAAAGGCTGTCGAGTATCGCTACGCGACAAGGCTGCTCCACGGCGCTGACCGCGGGCTGAAGCCCACGGCTTGTCTCTTGGCGTGATAGGTATCCTTGCCTCGCCCCCTTGAGGCAGCGGGCTGGGTAAACCGTCCCCCGGCTGGGCATCATCCAAGTCCGCATCGTAGATCGGCACCCGTTCCCGCCGCCTCT
>JANPHJ010000338.1:0-2109 GCA_031424395.1 Chthoniobacter sp. | reverse complement strand
CAGGCCCTCGCTGTCCATGTCGAGCCGGCCGACGTGATGGACGCGCGGCCAGTGCGCCGGGAGCAGCTCGAAGATGGTGCGGCGCTGGCATTCGTCGTCGGCGGTGCAGACAAAGCCGCGCGGCTTGGCGAGCACGGCGGTGAGCGACGCCTGCGCACGCACGACGCGCGCGCCGACTTTCACGGTGTCCTCGGGGCCGACCTGGGTGCCGAGGTCGGTGACGAGGTGGCCATTGATGCGGACCTGGCCGTCGGTGATGAGCTGCTCGACGCCGCGGCGTGAGCCGAGGCCGGCGGAGGCGAGAAAACGGTTGAGGCGCATAGGGTGGAAAAAATTGGGGGCGGACAATGGAGCACGATTAGGAAATCGGAAACTCGAAATCCGAAATCCGAAACAATTTCTAAAACGAGTGAAGTTGGAAAGGGGAGGGCGCGCCGTCGGTTTTTCATCATTTCCGGCGGTTCGGATTTGTTTCGGATTTCGAGTTTCGGATTTCGGATTTTCCCCGCACCGGGGTGTTGCAAGCTCCGGGGCTTCGCGTATGAAGGCGCGCTTTCACGCGCCAATTTCACCCATGTCGAAACTAGTGATCCCACGGAAAACGGTCTATCGGCTCTCGCTGTACTACCGGGCGCTGCAGCGGTTGCGGACGGGCAAGATGGCGACGGTGTCCTCGGCGGCGCTGGCGAAGGCGGCGGGGGTGAAGGCGACGCAACTGCGCAAGGACCTCACGTATTTCGGCCAGTTCGGTACGCGCGGGCTGGGCTACAGCGTGGAGGCGCTGAGCAAGCAGCTCACCGATGTGCTCGGCACCACACGGCTCCAGCCGGTGGTGCTCGTGGGCGCGGGCAATCTCGGCGCGGCGCTGCTGCGCTACCCCGGCTTTGCCAAAGAGGGATTCGAGGTGCTGGCGGCGTTCGACTTGAAAGCGACGAAGACGCGGGCGCGGGAGCTGGGGGTAAAGGTGCTGCCGATGACGAAGCTGAGCGAGTTCGTGGAGGAGCATCATACCAAGATGGCGATCCTCACGGTGCCGGGCCTCGTGGCGCAGGAGGTGGCGAATCAGCTCGTGGAATCCGGGGTGCTGGCGATCCTGAATTTCGCGCCGATCATTCTGCAGGTGCCGGACAATGTGGTGGTGAACAACGTGGATCTGGCGATCGAGCTGGAGAATCTGAGCTACTTCATCCAGTGAGCGCGGCCGTCGCCGCGCCGGACTTCGATCTCGATGCGACGCTCGGTTGCGGGCAGGTGTTTCATTGGGTGCGTGAGGGTGCGGGCTGGCTCGGTGCGGTGGGAGAGGTGGCGGTGTATGTGGAGCAGCGAGGCGAGATGATCGTGGTGCCGGCGGGCTTGGAGGAAATGGCGGCGCGCTATTTTGCGCTGGATCATCCGCTGGAGGAAATCTGCGCGACGTTTCCCGGCGATCCGGCGATGGCGGAGGCGGCGCGGTTTTGCCAGGGGATGCGGATCGTGCGGCAGCCGGCGTGGGAGTGCGTGGCGACTTTCATCACGTCGTCGATGAAGCAGGTGGCCCACATCGCGCAGATTTCGCACATGCTGCGGCGGCGGTATGGGGTGCGGCTGGAAATCGGCGGGCGCGAGGTTTTCGCCTACCCCACGCCCGAGGCTCTGGCGCGGCTGAGTGAGGCGGACCTGCGCACGTGTGCGCTCGGCTTTCGCGCGAAGAATCTGCTCGGCGCGGCGCGGATGGTCGCGGAAGGCGCGGTCGATCTCGCGCACGTCGCCACGCTGGACGATGCGGCGGCGCGCGCGGAGCTGTGCCGGCTGCCGGGCGTGGGCGCGAAGGTGGCAAACTGCGCGCTGCTGTTTGGCTTCGGGCGGGTGCGGGCGTTTCCCATCGACGTGTGGATCGAGCGGGTCTTGCGGGAGCTGTATTTCAAACGGAAGCGCAAGGTCACGGCGGAGCGGCTGCGGGAGTTTTCGGCGGAGTATTTCGGCCCGTTCGGCGGCTACGCGCAGCAGTATCTTTTTCATTATGCCCGGAAGACTTGGCCACGCGGGCGGGGGAAAGGTTGATGGACGCGGAGAGTTGATGGATAAATGACGGCGCACTCACGCCAGCTTTTCACCCATTTTCCATGCACA
>JANPHJ010000337.1:0-15741 GCA_031424395.1 Chthoniobacter sp. | reverse complement strand
CTCGGTATCGAGGTCGCGCACCTCGGGCCGGTGGAGCTGGATGGCCTCGGCGATCTGATTGCGGATGGTGAAGACCGGATTCAGCGACGTGCTCGGCTCCTGGAAAATGTAGGCGATTTTGTTGCCGCGGATGTTGCGCAGCTCGCGCGGATTCATCTTCAAAACATCCTGCCCGTGCAGCAGAATCTCGCCCGACCGATAGACCGCGGGCGGCTCCGGCAGCAGCCGAGTCAGGGCCAGGCCGGTCACGCTTTTGCCGCTGCCGCTTTCGCCGACGATGGCCAGCGTCTCGCCCTCCATGAGCGAAAACGAAATGCCCTTCACGGCTTCGACCGTCCCGGTCTCGGTCGCGAAATCAATCGCGAGGTTTTTGATTTCGAGGAGTGGGGTCACCTTTTTTTCCGGCTGGCTGGCGGGTAATCGACCGAAGCGATCAGCGCCGGGTTAAGCATCCGCAGGCCTTTGCCGGCATCATAAATCAGACGGCCGGAAAAGGTGACGGTGAAGAAATCCGGGTTGCTGATTTTCAGCGCCTCACCGGAGTGCAGGCGGATGGCGAATTTTTCAAAAGGCACGCGATGAAGCGCCTCGCGCGCTGCTTCGATGATATCAAACCGGAGATCGAACTTCATGGCGCACTGCTACCGTTCGCGGACATGGCTTTCAATAGGAATCAGCCCCGCTTCGGGTCGAAGGCGCGGCGCAGGGCGTCGCCGAAGAGATTCAGCGCGAGGACGAGGCCGAAGAGCGTGCCGCTGGCGGCGGCGAGGTTCCACCAGATGACGGGCTCGCGGACGAGTTCGCTGCGCGCGGCGTCGATCATCGCCCCCCAGCTCGGGGTGCCCACGGGCAGGCCGACGCCGAGGTAGCTGAGGATGACCTCGGCGAGCACGAGGTTGGAAAAGCCGAGCACGAAGGTGATGAAGACGAGATGCAGTACGTTCGGCAGAAGATGACGCGTGAGGATGCGCCACTGGCTTTGGCCGAGCGCCTGGGCCGCGGCGACGTACTGCCGTCCCGTCTGCCGCATCGTCTCGCCGCGCACGAGGCGGCAAATCCCGACCCATCCCGTGAACGCGAGCGCGCCGGTCATCGACGCGAAACTTTTCCCCAGCGAACTAATGATGGCGACGAGCAGCAGGATCGAGGGCACGGAAACGACGACGCTGTAGAGATACGTGATGACCTCGTCCGTGCGACGGCGGAAATAGCCGGCGGCCAGCCCGAGCATGGTGCCGAACGGAATGTAGAGCGCGCTCGTCAGGCCGCCGATGATGAGCGCGGTGCGGCAGGCGCGGAGGGCTTCGACGAACACGTCTTTGCCGAGCGCATCGGTGCCGAGCAGATGCGTGCCTTTCAGCGCGGTCGGCTTGGTGAGCAGCGTCTTTGCGAATGGCGCGCTGTAGGTCTCCTCGACGGGGATGCCCGCGGTGAGCTTGCGCAGGATCGACTCGGTGCTGCCGCGCCCGCCGCGTAGCTGGATGGCCTCCAGCGCACCGACGAAAAGATACGCGCAGATGACCGCGCCCGCGATGAGCCCGACGCGATCCCGCCGCAGCCGCGTCAGCGCACGCTGCCAGACTTCGTTGCGTGAGTTCACGTAAAGGAAAACCGCGACCACGGCGAAGCCGGCGACGACGAGAAAATCCTGGAACCACATGTTGCCAAACAGCCGCTCGAAAAACGCCGCGATGCTGCTCGCACGGAATGCCGCCACCGCGCGCATCAGCACCGGCCACGCCCACCAAAGCCCGCCCACCAAGGCTCCGCAGCCCGCGACGATCACCCACAGTGAAACGCGTTTGCCCGTGACGACTTCGGTATCATCGCCCAAACGGATGCGCGGATCGGCGAGTGCGTAGCAGATGTCAGTGGCGATGAGCCCCGCCTGATACAGCACCGCGCCGAGGAAAACCGACGCGCGCACCACGGCGAAGTCGCCCGATTGCAGCGCGCTCGCGAGCAGGTTGCCGAGGCCGGGAATCGAGAAATAATTCTCGATGAGCAGCGAGCCGAGCACGAGCAGCGGCAGGTGCGCGACGACCAGGGTGATGAGCGAGATGAGCCCGTTTTTCAGCACATGGGTGAACAGCAGCCGCAGGTTATCCACGCCTTTCGCCCGCGCCGTCCGCACGTAGTCCTGCGCGATTTCCTCGAGGAAAACCGTGCGGTAAAGGCGCGTCTCGTCGCCGAGATTCACGATGCAAAACACCATGATCGGCAGCACCAGGAAACGCAGCCCGCTCCATTGCGTGAGGTCGTAGCCCGAAACGGGAAACCAGTTCAGGCCGGTCGCGAGCAGCTTCTGCCCGCCGAAGATGTATAGCATCGGCACGATGCTCATCAGCACCACGCAGCCCACCGTGCCCGCGCGGTCGAGCGCGGAGTAGCGCACGAGTACGAGATAGAGCGCCAGCGACACCGCGAGGAAAAGCCCGAGCAGCGCCGCCGGCAGCGTGATCGCGAGCGACGGCCCGGCGCCCGCGAGAAACTTGTCGGCCAGCGGCTCGCCGGTGATGTCGGACTTGCCGAGACGCAGGCACGCGAGGTTCGTCATCTCGTTGAAAAAGATGCTGTCGTGCCAGCTCGCGCCCGGCTCGTGATTGACGAGCAGCGGCTTGTCGTAGCCGCGCGTGTGCAGGTAATTGCGGATGGCCTCGGGCGTCGCCTTTTTGTCGAGCACGGCGCGCGCGCGCTCCTCGGGCGACTGCACGACGAACGAAAGCACGAACGTGAGCAGCATCACACCGAGCAGGATGAGCGGGACGTAGAGGAAGCGGCGGACGAGGTAGCTAAGCATTCAGGCGGCGGTTCCAGCGGACGGCGTAAATGATCCCGCCGATGACGGCGAGCACGAGCAGCGCGAGCGGCCAGTAAACGGGCCGGTTCCATTCGTGCCAGGCGCGGGCGCGCATGAGGGGATCGACCTGGAGATATTTCGGCCCGCCTTCCAACATCATATTGGCATGCGTGCGCCGCGCCCACGGCTGCACCACCACGTAGTAGGCTTTGTGAAAGTTGAACGCGCACGGGCAGTCCTCGTTCAGCATTTCCAGCAGCCGCTTGCAGAGCGCGAGGCGTTCGGGGCCGTTGTCCATCAGCGCCATTTGCTCGAAGACCTTGTCATATTCCGGGTTCACGTAGCGCGAGTCGTTCTTGCCCGCGGGCGGGATGTTCTTGCTGTAGAAAAGGAAGAAGTAGTTTTCCGGGTCGGGATAGTCCGCGCCCCAGCCCGTGCTCGGCGCGATCTGAAACTGCCCCTTCTCCTCCTTGTCCAGCATCTTGGCGAAAGTGTTTTCGCGCACCGTGATTTTCACGCCGAGCGCCTCGAAGCACCGCTGCTCGTACTCCGCCGTCTGCCGCTCCTCCGAGCCCGTCGCCGTCACGTCCATCGTCAGCTCCAGCGGCTGCCCCGTCTTCGGGTCGATGCCATTCGGATAGCCCGCCTCGGCGATCAGTTTCTTTGCGCGGTCGAGGTCGTAGGCGTTCGGATTCACCCAGTCTTTGAGATGCCCGAAGATGCCCGGCGGCACGAGCTGTGTCGCCACGGGCGCCACGCCGTTTTTGAAAATGTCGCAGTAGCCCTGCGCGTTGTAGGCGCAGGCCAGCGCCTTGCGCAGCTTCGCATTGGCCAGCACCGGATCGGCGCAATTGAAGCTGATGAAAAAAGTGCTCAGCTCCGTGTCCTTTTCCAGCGTCATGCCGCGCGCTTGCAGGTCCGGTGAAATCCCGCCGTTCGTCGTGACGATGCGGCCGAAAGAATCCTTCGCCACCGCCGTCCCGTCGAAATAACCCTGCCGCGCGAGCTGCCACATCGTCTGAACCTCCCGCAGGATCGGCCACTCGATCTCGTCCACCATTGGCAGTTGCTTCCCCGCGAACTGTTTCAGCCACTCCGCCTTTTCGGGCGGAAAGCTGTCCGTCGGAAATGCCACCGTGTGATAGTCGGGATTGCGCACGAGACGGAAACGGTGCGCCTCCTCGTACTCCGCGATCTGGAAAGCGCCCGTGCCCACCGGATGCCAGTTGAATTCCGCGCGCTGTTCCGCGTCGCCGCCGTGCTTTTTTCCGTCGTAATACTCCACCGCCTCGCGCGGCACCGGCGTGGTGAACGGCATCGCCAGCCAATAGACGATCTGAGGATACGCGCTCTTGAGGCGGATTTTGAAAGTGTGCGCATCCACCACCTCCAGCCCGGCCAGCCGCGCCGTGTAGTCGAAACGCCCCGACTTTTTCGCCGCCTCATACAGCTCGTGCATCCCCGCCACCACCGGCTCCAGCGTCGAATAGATCGGGCATTCCACTTTCGGATCGCTCATCCGCAGCCATGCGAAATGCACGTCCTCCGCCACCACCTCGCGCCCCTTCCCGCCGGGGAAGCACGCGTCATGGTGATAGCGGATGCCCGGCTTCAGCCGGCACAAATAATCTACCGACCCATCGGCATTTTGCGTCCGCTCCGGCAGCGCCGCGAGCAGCGCCGGGATCAGCTCAAACGGATCGGTCTTGAGCGGATGATACTCCAGCAGGTTGTCGAGAATCGCTTCGTGGATGCGATGCGCCATCTGGTCGTAAGCGTGCTGCGGATCGAGCCCGCGCGGATCATCCGCGAGGTAGGAGTAGCGCACCCGCCAAGGGGTGCCGTCGTCGCGCGTGGTGCGGGTCGGCGCGGGATGCGGATTGGTGTCGCAGGCGAAGAAAAAGGCGAAAGGCGAAAGCCGAAAGGCGCTGGCGGCCAGCCGAATGAAACGAGCAAAAGACGTTTGCACCATCGCCTTTCGCCCTTCGCCCTTCGCCTTTCCCCTCATCCCTTCTTCCGCTGCGCGGCGTTGATCAGGTCGCGCAACTGCGCCGCGCGCTCATAGGCTTCCGCGGCGATAGCCTGGTCCATCTCGCGCTGCATTTTCTCCAGCTTCGTCAGCGGCTGCTTCGCGCGCACCTCGTCCATCCACTCGCCGAGGAAGCTCAGCTCCGCGCTGTTCGCCTGCGCCTCCGGGTTCTCGATCTTCTCGTAGAAAGCGCGGATCTTTTCCATGCCGTCCTCGATCTTCTTCGCCGCTGTGCCGTACTCCTCGCGCTCGATCTCGATGGACGCCCGCGCCCGCGTGTTCATCATCAGCACGTAGGGCGTGAATTGCAGCACCGAGGCCGCCAGCTCCTCCGGCTGCGCGTGGTTTCCGACGAAGCTAAACATGTCCAGGTTCCGCTGCGTATCGCGGATCACCCCGAGGTAATCGCTGAGCTGAAAAAAGCTGATGTAACGGTGATAGTACTGGATGCCCTCCTGCTGCAACTCGCCCACTTCATCCGCCGTGATGACGTAAGCCTCGCTCTTTTTCTCCGCCCGTTTCGCCCGCTCCTGATGATACTCCAGCAAGCTCTCCCGGTCGTGCGGCTCCAGCCCGTCGGGCCGCCCCACCGTCTCCATTTGGATCAGCCCGAGGTCGATCCGCAGTTGGATTTTCTCCTTCCCATCGCTGCCCAAAATCTTGCGCACCTTGATCATGCCGGGTTCATGCGGCCAGTCGCGGAGCAGGTCGTTTAGATCGAGACTCATGTGGCTGCGACTATCGAAACCCGCCCGCGCTTTGTCAACGCACGCGGGTGCGGCGGTCGTTAGGCCGCTGCCAGCACCGGCCCGCTGTTGCCCGCGGCGGTTTTCCATTCCGCGAACGAACGGTCAAACAACTCCGCGATCCATCGCTGGTAGGCGTCCGCCGCCGCCGCGGGTTGCGCCGTCGCGATGAGGTGCGCCGCGCAGATGCCCGACAGCAGCGCGCGCAAAACGCCGTTGGCCGCCGAGGGATCCATCAGGCACGCGGCATCGCCGAGCAAAAAATATCCCGGCCCCGCGCACGCGCGAAAAATCCGCCACGCGTAGTCGATCCCGCCACCCGCGGAGGTGCGCCGCAGCTTCGCCCACGCGCAGCGGCCATCGCCCAAAGGCGCGCACCAGTCCCAGCCGTCGGCGCGCTGGCGGAAGAGCGGCTGCCCGTCGAGTTCGGGCTGCTCCTCTTTTTTCCAGCCAAAGCGCACACGCTGCGCGGGCTCCTGCCGCTCCGCGAACAGGCCCAGCTTTTCCGCCAGCCAGGCGTGCCGCCACGTGGCATCCAGCACCGCGGACGCGCGGTAGTCGCAACCCTCCCGCGCGCACGCCGGCGACCGCGGACTCGCCGCGCAGCACCGCATCCACCCGCGCCACCCGGATGATCTTTCCCCCGAGCGCCGCCACGCGCGCGCGTAATAGCCCGCCCAGCCGCGCCCGGTCCGCCTGAAAGCCCAGCCACGGACCGCGCTCATCGCGCCCGTAAGGCTCAAAAACGCGCGCGCCATTTTCATCCTCCCGCCACAGCCCGCGCTGGCGCGGAAACCCCTGCCCCACCAGCGCCTCCCACACCCCCAACTGCCGGAAAATCGGCTCAACTCCCGGATGCAACGTCTCGCCCGGTTGCGCGCGCGGCGCGGCCTGCGCCTCCAGCAATACGACTGACAGCCCGGCCACCCGCGCCGCGATCGCCGCCGCACAGCCCGCCGGCCCCCGCCGACAATCAGCACATCGGCGCGGCGGCGTCTCACGGCTCGCTGCGGCTGGCGGCAAAGCGGGGATCACCCGCGCGCTTCACCAGCGCCCTCAGCGCCGTGGGGCTGGCAAAAAAGCGCGCGACATCCACCGCCGGCATGCGCTCGGTGCGCGCGTTGATCTTCGGCGTCACCGTCGCCACGATGCGGCTGAAACGCCCTGCATACACCCTGCCCGGCAGCACCAGCCCCGCATCGGACTGCGCCGCCTGGAGTTCCAGCTCACCCGGCGAAACTGCGCGGAAAGACAGCATCAGCCACTCGTTTCTCGCCGCGGTCAGGTCGCCCAGATTGGCCAGGATGCTATACATCCGGCACGCCGCCAGAATCCGCGCCTGATACTCCTCCACGCCCACCAGGGAAGTAAGTCGGATACTAAAGCGATTTTCCACCGCCTGCCGCACATAGTCGGCATTCAAAAAAGCCGCGAACTCAATGAACGGCGTTAAACAGCTTGGCGGCAAAGCTCAAGCTCAGACTCTTTCCGGCCACACACTCCGGCCCGGCGCACAGCTTGTGCACCGGCACCCAGAAATCGCGGGCTGCCTCGTTCGCCCCGGAAGCCTGCGGGTTATCCAGAATCGGCGACAGCCGCGTCGCCGCGCCCTTCTTCCTCACCGCCAGCCATGCGCAGAACTTCGCCGGCACCACCCGGAAGTTATGGGCATTGTCCTCGTCCTCCGGCCAAAACCCCCGCGACTCCGGCAGGTAGCGCGGTCTGGCCGTGCCGACCCGAGCAATGCCGGTGCGCGAGAAGGTAAGATCCGCATGCCGCCCGTCCACCGTGTCCGCCGCCGGGCGGTACTCCGATGAAAAGACCACGATCGCGACCTTACTTACCCCGCCATTGTCGGTGATGAACGTCGGCAGCGTTGCCGGGGCCAGGCTGAAGATGAAGTTCTCCAGTGTCTCCAACTCCGCCGGCGTGGCAAACCCGCCGAAAGGACTGCCCAGATGATCCCGCACCACCAAAGGACTGGCCAGGGCATGATAGAGCAGACTTAATGACGGCTGCCTGACCGTCGCCGCTTTCTGCCCGGCGCTGGCAAAGTCTTCCAGCCCGGAAGGTTCCGGTTAATGGAAGGCAGGTTCTTGGTCAGTTCAGTCCGCAAGGCCGCAGGCGCAGCCTTTTGGATGTCCAAGGACTGCGCCGTCGCCGCCTTAAGAAACGCCCGCCAGCCCAGCGGTGCCAACCGGTCGCAGATTACTTTTACTTGGTCGATGAGTGCCATGATATTTTTTGCGATTGAAGTGCCTAATACGAATATTTCACCAAAACTGATAACGCGCGTTGGGAAGCTTCCTCCACGCCGTTCCCGGAAAACTCTAGGAACGGGATGGAACGACATGTTCCGCCATTAGCTACCTGCATAACCACGATGATTAGAACGCGGCGCCCGCCTTCTTGGCGATGGCATCGCCGACGATGGCGCCACCGGTGGCGTCGAAGCGCCAGTGGACGCCGAGGAAGATGCGGCTTTCCTCGTTTTGATCGATGGCCTCTAACAGGGAAATGGACTGCTCCCACTTTGGCCGTACAGCGCCGGTGTTGTCCCGAGTGCTGCCGTTGAACTCGTCGGAAACGAACTTGATTTTGATCTTATTGAGCGGCTTGCCAATGAGTTTGGCGGCAGTGCCGAAACACGCCGATCCAAATGTGGAATGTCCAGACGGGTAGGCCGGAAAGTTCGGTGTAGGATTAGCCCCACCTGCGCCGGTGCTGGGGCCAGGGTACGGGTTGCTGCGCGGCGCGCCGAGGGGCAGCCAGAAAGGATCGCCTGCGACCTTGGCGGCCGCCCGGAAGGGGTTCGCATCCCCCTTCCCCGTCGGCCCCCAATCCTTGTCCGCCTCCCGGATGCCAACCACCGGACGCCAGACCTTATAGACATACTTCCAGTGCCATGCAGCGATGCCCGCATCGGCCATGGCGGCGGAGCAGGCGGCTAGGATTCGCACCTGCTGGGCGTAGGCAAAGCTCTCGAAACCGTCAATGGCCCGCACAACCTGCAAATACAGCCGGGGCGGAGTGCCCAGACGGTTGGCGCCGTCGTATCCCCAATAAATCCCAATCGCTGCCTTCTGACGGAATTTGGCGCTGCGAAAAGGCAGGTTGGCCCGTCCGCACTCGATAACTTCCTTGAAAGAATCGAAATACGGTTTGGAGTTCAATTTGGGCGGGGGAAGCAGCGGCGCATCGGAAGCCACGTTGCTCAAAACAAAGGGTTTCACTTTTCCCCAGTTTGGACCGTGCTGAGGTTGCCCGGGGTCGATCGGATCGGGGCGGTGAAAGCCAGGCTCTTTGGAGTAATTGCGGTCGTCCAATGGAGCTTCCGAACCGTCTCCTGTGCGGGCGAGCAGCCAAGCCTCGGCAATTATTTCACCGTAATCAACGGCGGCTTTGCTCGTGCCCACTTTCAACGCTTCTCCGGCGTGTTCGATGAAGAGCTTTTCATCGGGATACAAAGCGAGACAAGCCTTTAGGGCAGCACCGATAATCGCGGATTCCCCGCTGTCTTGAGACACCGGAACTCCGGCCGGCAGCGGCGGGAGCCCTGACAGCTTGGCGGTAAGCAGGCCGCTGGCCTTGGCATAGGCGTCGTGCGCGGCGAGGTGGATAATGGCGAGGGCGCGCGAGGTTTTCGTGGGGCCGCCATTGGACGGTGCATGGCCGAAGCTAAAGTCGCGGGCGACGAGGTCGAGGGCGAGGTCGTTGATACTGAGGATGCTCATGGTTATGGAATGTTATTGGGTTGGCTTGCTGGCGAACTGAGGTCCCTGAGACTCAAACTGGCGACACAACGCCGCTGGGGTGATTCCATGGTTAATTCAGTGGGGCCGACTTATTCACGTCGGGAGTGAAGCAGTTTGGACGCAGCGGCGGTATCGGGTGGCGACCTGACTTTTGGGTGATGAAAAGCACCGGGGCGCGGCCTGTGCGGCGGGCCGGGAATGCCTGAGGTTCGGGCTTGCGTCGGCGTGGGGGATTCCACTACACCGCAGGCAGAAAGTGAGGTTCACAAGATGGCTATTCCAAAAAAATCGACGGTGCTCATTGCGGACGCGGAGGCGGTCGCGCGATGTGGGCTGGTGCATTTGGTCAATTCGCATGAGGAGCTGCGGGTCTGCGGGGAGGCGGACGGGGTGCCGGGGGCGCGGGAGCTTTGCACCCGGCTGAAGCCCGACATCGTGGTGGTCGATCCGGCGATGAGCGACGGGTTTCCCTTCATCGGCGATGTGCGGCGGTGGAGCGTGCGCGCGCAGGTGGTGGCCGTCACTGGGCTGGAGGATGCGCTGAGTGTGCAGCGGGCTTTTCAGGCGGGCGTGTGCGGCTATGTGACGCGGCGCGATCCGGTGGCGGCGGTCATGGCGGCCATCGTGGGCGCGGTGCGCGGCGAGCGCCATGTGGGGCCGCGTGTGGAGTATGTGCTGCTGGAGCGGCTGGCCCGCGGCGGGGTGGAAATGAGCGGGGCGGCGGAGGCTGTGCTGTCGAACCGGGAGCTGGAAATCTTTCACCTCATCGGCCGCGGGCTTGGCACGCGCGCGGTGGCCGGGGAGCTGAATGTCACGGTGAAAACGGTGGAGACGCACCGCCAGCGCATCAAAGAAAAGCTCGGCCTCGCCTCCGGCGCGGAACTGGCCCAGCGCGCGGCCCTTTTCCACGGCGCGAACGGCGCGGGGTGAACGTCCGGCCCGGCTTGGTTGTCCACGGGGGCTTGTTAAAAAAAACGAACTGTCGCCATAGCACCCCGGCGGCGGACTGCTCAACTTTTTCTCCCCCACCCTATGACTACCCCAGCAACTCCGGGCGACCGCACGCCCGTCGCACCCACGGCCAAGGCAAAATCACACGCCGGTTTGATCGGCGCAGGGCTCGTGAGCTGGAGCGTGATCGCGGTCGGTTTTCTCGGGCTGTATCTGCTGATGCAGGAGCGCCCGGAATTTGTCGGGCAGCCGATGCGCTCGGCGAAAACTGAGCTGGTGCAAAGCTCGCCCGTGGTGGTGCTGCGCAAGGTGAGCGACGACATCGCCGTCATCAAACACGCGCAGCCCGACTCGTCGGAAATCGCCTTCGACATGCGCGGGCGGCGCGACTACCGCGGCCTGCGCACGACCATCGACATGTCGGGCGATTTCCACGCGCGGCACGGCCTGACGAACCCATTCGACGAACCGGTCCATGTGCTTTTCATCTGCCCGCATCCGCGCGCGAATGGCGACGCGCGGCAAAGCCTGCTGGCTGGCGGACTGAAGCTGGTGGCATCCGCGCCGGGCGTGCAGGAAAACGCGAGCGAGGCGTGGCTGTGGAGCGGCACGCTCGCGGCGCGCGGCAGCGTGACCATCGAGGTGTCGTATCAGGCGTCGTCGCTCATCGGCGTCACCTACCGCATGGGAGGGGCCGGCACGGAGCCGGTGAAACATTTGCGCGTCACGTTCAACCGGCACGATTTGACGACGATCCGTTTCGAGAGCGGCGACGGCGCGATCCCGAGCCCGGCGGAAAACGTGGTCTGGGAGCGGCGCGATTTTCTCGCACCGGATTCATTTTCCGCGAGCCTCGTCGAGGGCCGCAATCTGCACGGCGCACTGCTGCAGCTTCTCGAAATCGGCCCCGTCATTTGCCTGCTTTTCCTGCTCGCGGTGTCGGCGGTCATCCTCGCGCGCCAGCCCTTCACGCCGCTGCAACTGCTGACCATCAGCGCCGGTTACGCGCTCTACTTTCCGCTCATCGTTTATCTCAGCGCGCGGTTCTCGTTTGCGGTCGCGCTGGTGCTCGCGGTGGTGGTTCCGGGGAGCTTGCTGGTGAACTACGCGCGGCTGCTGCTCGGTGCGCGGATCGGGTTCTTCGGCGGCATCGTTTTTCTCCTGCTGTATCAGGTCTTCCCCACGCTCGCGGCGTTCGCGGGCTGGAATCGCGGCATGGTGCTGCTCTGCCTCGGCGTGGTGACGTTTGCCGTTCTGATCAATCTGCAAAACCAGGCGCTCCGCCGCGGCACCGCGCTGGCGCTGGCATTGCTCTGCCTCGCACCGGCGGCACGCGCGGCGGATGTGCAGGTCATCGTGCCCGGCCAGCTCGTCACGAAAGCAGCCGAGGCCGCAGTGCCGCCGCTCGTGTCCTTTGAGCCGGCGGAATATCGCATCCAGCAGGAGCCCGCGTTTTTCCGCGTCGAGGTGAAAGTGCCGTTCCAAGTCCTGCGCGCGGGCGATGCGCCGCTGCCGCTGTTCGCGCACGCGCTGCATTTGCAGCAGCGCAAACTCGAAGCCACTCCCCCGGAGGCCGCACAGCTCGCGACCGTCGGCGGCCGGCTCGCGCTGCTCGCGCCGCGCACGGGCGCGGGCGTCTTGCAGCTCTCGTATCGCGTTGCCGTCGAGAAACACGAAGGCCGCAAGCGCGCGCAAATCCCCCTGCTCACTGGCACGCCGGGCACGGTGCGGCTCGAATCCAGCCGCGCCGATGTGGAAAACATCACCGGCGCGCTGTGGGGAAAAAAGACCATAGAAAAGCAGACGACCTACGACCTCGGCATTGCGGGCGAGGAACTGCTGACGCTCGAATGGCAGGAGACCGCGGTCGACGGCGCACCGTCGCCCGAGGGCGCGAAGGATTTTTACGGCATCGGCATCACCCGCGCGCAGCATCTCACCGTCATCAACTCCGACGGGAGCTGCGTCCACTTCGCCGAGTTTGAAGTGCCCGCTTTTCAAACCGAAGAACTCCGCCTGCGCCTGCCGGCCAAGGCGCGGCTCATCTCCGTTTCCGTCAACGGCACGGAAGCCACCGCGCCCGTCATCGAGGAGCAAGTGTGCCGCCTCCGTCTGCCCGCGCGCGAAGCCGGGCAGGCCGCGCACCGCATTTCCTTCCGGCTCGCGTATCCGCCGGTAGCGCTCGGTTTCATCGGCAGCGTCGAGCTGCGGCTGCCGGAAGTTTTCCAGACCGTCGGCACGCTCGAATGGATCGTCGCGCTGCCCGCGAGCTTCGAGACGCAGGTCGTCTCCAGCGGCCTCGACGTGCAGAAAACGCCGCCCGACCTCACGCGCTTCGGCGACTACGGACGCATCCTGAAAACGCACCCGCAAAGCTACCTCACCAAAGACCTCGCCCCGCCCGGCCCCGTCGATTTGAACCTCCGCTACCGCCAGTCCGTCCCCGCGCTGGAGCCGCGGTGAAAACGGCGCTCAGCGCGCGATGGACCGGATGAGCTGCAGCTCATCGCCGAAAAGCAGCACGACCTTTCGCCCGTCCGCCTCGAGGCCGTGCGGGCGGCGCGTCTGGAACCATTCCCACTGCACCTCTCCGCTGCCGCCGGCGAGCTTGTAGAGCTTCCACCGGCACTCGATCGCTTTACTGCGATCGAAGGCGGCGTTGACCATGTCCTCGCTGTTGCGCGTCTCGCGCGTCGCATAGACCTGCCCGCCGGAGACGATGCAGTCTTGGTACTTCTCGGCCTTCCACAAAATCTTCCCGCTCTTCGCCTCGAGCTTCAGCGTGAGCGGCAGCTCATTCGGATCGAAGCCGCCGCTGCCCGTGCTGACGTAGAGCGCACCGCGCCCGTCGAGCTGCACTTTGCGGATGCCGGCGGCGGGCAAGCGCCACGCGGGCTGGCCGGTGGCGAGGTCGAAGGCGGTGAGAAACGCGGTGTCGAAAAAGTAGAGCCGCCCGGCGTCCTCCACGCATGGCTGCGCGGTCGAGGTGGTGTCGTCGTCATCATCGTCATCGCGCGCATAGCCGGGATCGGCGACGGGCTGGGCGAGGGTGGTCTCCCACAGCTTTTTGTTGCCGTGGTCAAAGGCGATGAGCGTGCGCCCCGCAGCGACGAGATCGAGCGTGCGGGTGGAAAAAACATCGGCGTGTCCGTGGACCGTCGCCCGCGCCTCGACGATGGCGGGATCGAGCGGGCGCGTGAGGACGACCTCGTAAGTGCTCTCGTCCGTGCGCTCCTTGCCGCCGCTGTCTTCGCGCGCGCTGTCGGCGGCGAGCGCCTTCGCATAGCTGGCCGCGTCACTGCCCCAGCCCGTCGCAGCTTTCCTGTCGGCTTCCTCCAGCGCGGCGCTCGAGTCCGCCGCCGTGGCGATGACGCGCTCGCTGATTTTCTTTTCCACCAGCCGCACGTCGCACCTCAGCAACGCGCCGCCGCCCGCGCTCAGTTCGGTGCGCAACGGCTGCACCGCAGGTTCGGCGGGCAGACCTACCTGCTTCGGGCGAAAGCGCCCCTCGCCGCGCGGACCGGTCACTTTCACCGAGAGTGCCGTGCCGTCCGCCGTGGCGATGCGCGTGACCTGCCGCGTCCCGTCCGGTGACGCGCCGACCGCATAAACACAGCCTGCGCCGCGCAGCACACGCGCGAAATTGCCCGGCAGCGCGACCTCCTTTTTCACCACGCCGCTGGCGTGGTCGAGCAGCCGCGCGTGTGCGCCGTGGAGCAGCAGGATCGCGCCGCCGTCGGCGACGACGCCGGTCTTTTCAAAGTACGAATCGAACCGCGCAAAGCGGTGCGCAAACGCGGGCTCGTCCTCCGCCGCGGCTGCTGCCGCCGTCGCGCCGTGCGGTGGTGCCGCGGTGGTTTGCTTTTGCATCGAGGCGGCCTCGGTGCGGGCTTCGGCGAGTTCGGCGTGGTACTTTTTCGCCTCGTCATTGAAGGCTTCGATTTGCAACGGCGTCTTCAGCGTCGCTTTCTTCGCGTTCATTTTTGCCGACCAATCACGGAGCTTGGCGAAGCGCTTTTCGCTGCGTTTTGCGAGCAGTTGGTCGGCTTTCTCGCCGGTGGAAAGTACGGTCAGTTTCCGCAGCGGCGGGTCGTCGCTCGGCGCGGGCGACGGCGCGGCAGCGACGGCGGCTGCGCCTTTCGCCGGAGCGGGCGCGACGGGTGCCGCCGGCACGACGGCAGGTGCGGGCGTGGCAAAGGCGACGGACCATTTCGCCGCACCGCCCGCCACGGCGTAAAGCGTGGCTTTTCCGCCAGACACGAGCAGCACGTCGCCCGCGCCGACGGCATGCAGGCTGGCCGCACTTGTCTTGTCCGTGATCGGCACCGAGAGCGCGATCGTCGGCTTGCGCCCGAGCGTGAAATACCACACCCCGCCGCCGACGAGCAGCACGACGATGGCCGAGACGATTTTGATGAGGCGGGAAATGGCTTGGTCGCTCATGGCGGGTCAGGGTTTGGGATTCAGCAGCGTCGCGCCGGGCGGGAGCGGCAGCGCGCGCGGGGCGACGGCGGGGAGCGTCTCGACGTGGCCATCGACGAAGAGGACGTTGCCGCCGCCGGTGCGGTGGTTGTTGCCCGGCGCGGAGCCGGTGGTGGAAAAAAGGGCGTCGCCGCTGCCCAACGCGCCGGGTTTGGCGAACGCGTCGGCGACAAGAATCGCGCCCGGATCGGCGTCGCGTTTCAACCCCGCGCAGTAGGCGTAACTGATGCGCCGGTCGGCGAACGGCTGCGCGCCGGGCAGCGCCGCGTGGCTGCTGCCGGGGCAGATAAAAACGCTCGTGTCCGTGGTATACAACGGCACGAGCTGGCTGAGCGCGGACTCGGAAGTGGGCCCGCGCGCAGCGGGAAAAGCGCCATCGTGTTCGCCCGCGAAAAGCGCGAGCATCTGGTGCATCTGCATGAGCTGCTGCGCGCACTGGGCGCGGCGTTTCGCCTGCCCGGACGCCGAACTGGGCCCATACATCGCCGCGTACAGCACCAGCACCAGCGCCATGACGACGAGGAGTTCGACGAGACTGAAACCGTGCGTTTGGCGGGTCATCTGTGCCGGGTGGTTTAGCAGCTTCGGTGCCCCGGCTTGACCCGCCGCCCCGCGCGCCGCGAGACTTCGCGCCCACGCATGAACGAAGTCACCATCCGTATCCCCGCCACCACCGCCAACCTCGGCCCTGGTTACGACTGTCTCGGCGTGGCCCTGCAAATCTCCAACCGCGTGACCGTGCGCCGCGTCGCCACCCGCGGCGAGGCCGACGACGGCGGCAGCCTCATGGCCGCCGAGTGCGCGTCGCTTTTTTTCGAGCAGTCAAAAGCCCCGCTGTTTCCGTTCGCGTGGTCCATCACCGGCAAAGTGCCGCGCTCCCGCGGCCTCGGCAGCAGCGTCACCGTGCGGCTCGGCCTGCTGCACGGGCTGAATGAACTCGCCGCCCGCCCGCTCGCCGGCGCGCAACTTTTCGCGCTC
>JANPHJ010000336.1:0-3707 GCA_031424395.1 Chthoniobacter sp. | reverse complement strand
GTCGTGCTCGAAGGAAAAAGGCGTGACGGACCCAAAGGGATTCGCGCTCGCGGACCTGCTGCTCGGGCTCGGCGCGTCGGAAGAAATGGAGCGCAGCGGCGTGGGTCAGAAATGCCCGACGTGCGGGTTCAGCCAGGCGGATTTCAAAAAGACCGGACGGCTCGGCTGCGGCGCTTGCTATGAGACGTTCGCTGAGGGTTTGGCCTCGCTGCTGAAGGGCATGCACAAAGGCACGGCGCATGTCGGCAAGGTGCCGGCACGGGCGGTGCGCAGCATCGAGCGCGAGTCGCAGATGAAGACGCTCCAGCGCGATCTGCACAAGGCGGTCGCGGCGGAGGATTACGAATCCGCCGCGCAAATTCGCGACCAGATCAAGCAGTTTGGCGTGGGCTAGAAAGAACGCACGATGCCCATTCACAATATCCTCACCAACTCGGGCGAATGGATGCGCGGCGAGGGGCCGCATCATCAGATCGTCGTCAGCAGCCGGGTGCGGCTGGCGCGCAATCTCCGCAATTTTTCCTTCCCCGGCTGGGCGAAGAAAACCGAGCGGCTGCAAATCCTCGAGGCGATCAAACCGCAGGTCGAGGGGCTCGCGGAAATGAGCGACGCGTTCTCCGTTTATTCGCAGGATCTTTCGGCGCTGGAAAAGCAGGTGCTCGTGGAGCGGCATCTCATTTCGCGTGAACACGCGGCGAAAGGCGTGGGCTCGGCGGTGGTGATGAACAAGAAGCAGACGCTCTCGATCATGATCAACGAGGAGGATCATCTGCGCATGCAGGGCATCCGCTCGGGGCTGCAGCTCAAGACGGTTTTCAAGATGATCGACAAAGTGGACAGCGCGCTGGAGGAGCGGCTCGATTTTTCCTTCAGCCCGCAGCTCGGCTACCTCACCGCCTGCCCGACCAATGTCGGCACCGGCATGCGCGCGTCCGCGATGATGCACCTGCCGGGCCTCGTGCTCAGCGAGCAGATCAACCAGATCATCCAGGCGGTAAACAAAGTCGGCCTCGCCGTGCGCGGCCTGTACGGCGAAGGCACCGAGGCGCTTGGCAATTTTTTCCAAGTGTCGAATCAGACCACGCTCGGACAGCGCGAGGAGGACATCATCGCCGATTTGCAAAAGGTCATCGAGCGAGTCATCGAGAACGAGCAGAACGCGCGGCAGATGCTTTTGCAAAAAAGGCCCAACACGCTGCTCGACCAAATCGGGCGCGGCTACGGCATCCTCCAGCACGCGTATTCCATGAACTCGAAGGAAGCGCTCAACCTGCTCTCCTTCATGAAGCTCGGCATCGACCTCGGCTTTTTCCCCGAGGAGTGCAGCCGCCCGCTCGATGAGCTATTCATGGACACCCAGCCCGCGCATTTGCAAAAAGGCACCGCGCAAAAGCTCGCCGCCGACGAGCGCGACGCCCTGCGCGCCGAGATAATCCGCGCCAAACTGGCCGCCTTTCCCAAGCCCGATGTGGGCGGTGCCGCGCCAAAAGGTGACGGCGACGGCAACGGCGCGGAGGGCTGAATCGCGCTTTTTTCCGCGCCGTCTCGGGCGCGAAATATTTCGCGTAAAACAGCGTCACACCTTGCGTGGGAGTGGCGGAGGCGACAAGTTGACGGTGTTCCCGGAAGCGGCTGCGGCCTGCGCGAAGTGCGCGGCAGGCGGCCAGGTACGGTGAACGCTTTGCCTACAAAATGATGAACAACTTCACACCCCGCGCGCAACAGGTCCTCGCACTCGCCCGCAAGGAAGCTGACCGCTTTAACCACAACTACGTGGGCACCGAGCATCTGCTGCTCGGGCTCATCAAGCTCGGCCAGGGCGTCGCCGTGAACGTGCTGCAAAAGATGGGCCTCGATCTCGAAACCGTGCGCATGGAAGTCGAGAAGCAGGTCGGCAGCGGTCCGGAGACAAAGATGGTGGGCAACATCCCCTACACGCCGCGCGTGAAGAAAGTGCTCGCGCTCGCGGGCAAGGAGGCGAAGTCGCTGAATCATTCGTACGTGGGCACCGAACACATCCTGCTCGGCCTGCTGCGCGAGGGCGAAGGCGTGGCGGCGCGCGTGCTGAAGAATCTGGAGGTCGATATCGAGCGCACGCGGAATGAAATTTTGAAGGAACTCGATCCTAATTTTACGCCGCCCGACTCCGAGCAGGAGCCGCAGCAGGAGGCGCAGGGCCGCAGTGGCAAAGACGTGAAGACGCCGGCGCTGCGGGCCTTTGGGCGCGACCTCACGGAATTGGCGAAAAAGGGCGAGATCGACCCTGTGATCGGGCGGGCGAGTGAAATCGAGCGGGTCATCCAAGTGCTGTGCCGGCGGACGAAAAACAACCCGGTGCTCATCGGCGAGGCCGGTGTGGGCAAGACGGCGATCGTCGAGGGACTCGCGCAGGAAATCGCCAGCGGCAACGTGCCTGAACTGCTGCGCGACAAAAAAGTCATCACGCTCGATCTCGCGCTGATGGTCGCGGGGACGAAGTACCGCGGCCAGTTCGAGGAGCGCATCAAGGCCGTGATGGACGAAATCCGCCGCACGAAAAACGTCATCCTTTTCATCGACGAGCTGCACACCATCGTCGGCGCAGGTAGCGCGGAAGGCGCGATGGACGCGAGCAACATCCTCAAGCCCGCGCTCAGCCGCGGCGAGATGCAGTGCGTGGGCGCGACCACGCTCAATGAGTTCCGCAAATACATCGAGAAAGACGCCGCGCTGGAGCGCCGCTTCCAGCAGGTTAAAGTGGAGGCGCCGAGTGTCGATGAGACGATCCTCATATTGAAAGGGCTGCGCGGGAAATACGACGCGCACCACAAGGCGCAGTTCGCCGACGCCGCGCTCGAAGCCGCGGCGAAACTCAGCGACCGCTACCTCACCGGCCGCTTCTTGCCGGACAAGGCCATCGACATCATGGACGAGGCTGGTGCGCGCGCCCGCATCGGCTCGATGACACGCCCGCCGAACGTGAAGGACATCGAAAAGGAGATCGAAGAAATCCGCGGCAACAAGGAGGGCGCGATCAAGGCGCAGGACTTCGAGAAGGCCGCGAGCCTGCGCGATGACGAGAAGAAGGCGAAGGAAAAGCTCGAGCGCATCCTCACGGAATGGCGTGAGCAGCGGGAGGAAAAGGAAGTCGTGGTGACCGAGGACGACATCATGCACGTCGTCTCGAAATGGACCGGAGTGCCGCTCAGCCGCATGGAGCAGGCCGAGACGCAAAAGCTGCTCACGATGGAGACCGAACTGCGCGGCAAGGTCATCGGCCAGGACGAAGCGGTCATCGCCATCAGCAAGGCCCTGCGCCGTTCGCGCGCCGATTTGAAAGACCCGCGCCGGCCCATCGGCTCGTTCATCTTCCTCGGCCCGACCGGCGTCGGCAAAACCTTCCTCGCGCAGACCCTCGCCGAGTTCATGTTTGGCGACCGCGACGCGCTCATCCAGATCGACATGTCGGAGTACATGGAAAAGTTCACCGCGAGCCGGCTCATCGGTTCGCCTCCCGGCTACGTCGGCTACGAGGAGGGCGGCCAGCTCAGCGAGGCCGTGCGCCGCCGCCCCTACAGCGTCGTCCTTTTCGACGAGATCGAAAAAGCGCACCCCGACGTGATGCACCTGCTGCTCCAGATTCTGGAGGAGGGGAAGATCACCGACTCGCTCGCGCGCAAAATCGACTTCCGCAACACCATCATCATCATGACCTCGAACATCGGCGC
>JANPHJ010000335.1:0-4641 GCA_031424395.1 Chthoniobacter sp. | reverse complement strand
GCCTTGGAAGAGCCAGCCGAAAGGCCCGCCGCCGCTCTGCTGGTCGCGCATGACATAGGCCGCCGTGAACATGATCGGCGCGGTCTCACCCGCAACGCGCGCGATGCCGAGGATGGAGGACGTGAGCATGCCGGGCAGCGCGTACGGCAGGACGTTGGTGCGGATGGACTGCCACTTGGTCGCGCCGAGCGCGAGCGAGCCCTCGCGAAAGCCCATAGGCACAGCTTTCAGCGACTCCTCGCTCGCCGTGATGACCACGGGCAGCGCCATGAAGGCGAGCGTGAACCAGCCGGAAAGCAGGCACACATTCCAGCCGCGGAAATTCAGCCAGTGGCCGAAACCGACGGGGATGCTGAGCGCGGTATCGCTATTAAAAGTGTCGAGCATCGGCATGAAATGGACGAACAGCCCGAGGCCGAAGAGGCCGAAGACGATGGACGGCACGCCCGCGAGATTGAGGATGGCGAGGCGGATGAAATGCACGGTGCGCCCGTGCTGGCTGTACTCGTTGAGATAGATCGCAGCGCTCACGCCGATGAACAGCGCAATGGCCATCGAGCCGACGACGAGCTGCACGGTGCCAACGATGCACGGCCAGATGCCGCCCGCGCTGTGCGCGTAGCTTTCCGCCGCGGTGTCGCCGAGCTGGCGCTCGGTTTTGAAGGCGCGGAATTCCTTGTCGCCCATCTCGTAGTGGTGGCCTTCGTGATCGAAGACGTAGAGCGTCTCGGGCGGCTGGGTAAGGAAGGTCCAGTTGACGAAAGGTGCGGAACTTTTGAAGACCGTGCCCGCTCCGCGGAAAAAGATCAGCGCGAAGATGACGGTCGCGCAGACGAGCACGAAATAGGTCGCCGTGCGGAACACGCCGAACGCCACCGCCTCGACGGTGCGCGCCGCGGAAGCCTGACGGACAAAGGGATTGGCGGGGGCGTGCATGGCCTTTACCCAATAGAGATGCGATAGCGCATGATGATCTTCTGCGCGATGAAGTTGATCAGCAGCGCGAGGAGAAAGAGGACGATGCCAACCATGAACAGCGCGCGGTAGTGGATGCTGCCGGGCACCACCTCGCCCATCTCCTGCGCGATGATCCCGGTCATGGTATGCACCGGCTGAAAAAACGCGCCGAGGCCCTGCGTAAAATCGGGGATGGCGATGCGGTTGCCCGCGCAGAGCAGCACCACCATCGTCTCGCCAATGACCCGCCCGAAGCCGAGCAGGATCGCGGAGATGATGCCGGAGATGGATGCGGGAACGAGGATGCGGACGATGGTTTGAAAGCGGTTCGCACCGAGCGCGTAGGAGGCTTCCTTGAGGTGCTTCGGCACGTTGGTCAGGGCGTCTTCCGCCAGCGAGAAAATGGTGGGCACCGCCATAAGCGCGAGCAGCGCCCCCGCGGTCAGCGAGTTCAGGCGCTCGCTCATGGGAAAACCAGGGAACCAGGACAACCACGGCGTTTGCGAGATCCAGCGCAGCGCGGTGCCGAGCACGGCGATGCCGAAAAAGCCAAGTACCACAGACGGGATCGCCGAGATGAATTCGATGTAGGGCTTCACGAAATTCTTCTCCTTCGGCCCGGCGATTTCGCTCACGTAGATCGCCGCCGAAATGCCGAGCGGTACCGCGAAGATAAGCGCGATGACCGAGACGAGCAGCGAGCCGACCAGCAGCGGGATGAGGCCGTACCAGTCCTGCCAGAAACTCGCGGTCAGCCATTGCCGGCCAAAAAGAAATTGCGTTAGCGATTTCCACGCGGGCACTGGTGCATCGTAGCGCCACGCCTGCATGTCCGCCTCGATCCGCGCGAACGTCGCGAGGTAGTCCGCGGACTTCGACTGGATCGCCCCAATCTGCGCGCGCAGCTTCGCGTCCGGCATCTGCGGCGCAAGCGCGAGCGCCGCGCGGAGCTTTTGCGCGAACTGCCGGTTTGCCTCCTGATAGGCCGGAAACGCCGCCCGCAGCACGCCGGTTTCCTGGGCAAAATCCACCGGCGTGATGGTGATCGCCGCGGCCTCGTCCGCCTTGCCCGCGGCGATGAGCATCTGCTTTTGCTCGCCCAGATCGCCGTTCACCGCCTCCTTCGTTTTGATCGCCGTCGCCGCTTCGGTGAGGTCGGACAAAACGCCGCGCACATCCTCGACGGAATCGCCATACGCGTTCGCAAACGTGTCAAAACCCGCGAGTGCCCCATTCGCCTCCTCGATGGTTTTGCCGCTGGCCGCGAGCTTGCTGAACTGCGCGAGACGCAGCTCGTTGAGCGTGCGGTTGATCGTTGTGTGGGCATCGACTTGGTCGCGGATGAAATCGACATACTCCAGCCCGGCAAGCCGATAGACGCGGATGTTCCGCGCGTTCATGCCGAAAAAACCCGCACCTTCGCGGAACAGGAAAATCGTGATCAGCGCGAGGACGACGACCGCCACGGTGGCGTTGCCGGCGAAGAAGTATTTGATCAGTTCGTCCGGCGTGAGACCGAAAATGCGGAAGCGGTTCCGGTTGAGCAGCGCATCACCGATGGGTCGCCGTGCGGGCGGAGGTGTGGCGGTGGCGGGCATCATGGAAATAAGCGGCGCATCAAGGGCGAACGAACTACAGACCGGGGATAGCGGCCTGGCAAGGAGCCTACCGTTACAAGTGCGTGAACGCGGCTAGGTGCAGGGTAAAAAGAGGCCCGCTGAAACACAGCTTTCAGCGGGCCCCTAAACCACTAAACCTAATGCCAATTACTTGACCGTGGCGAAGCCCACCTGACTTGCGATGGCCTGACCCTTCGGGCTGAGCGTGAAGTCCACGAAGTCCTTCGCCTCACCAGCGGGGTCGCCATTGGTGTAATAAAAGGTCGGGCGCGAATACGGATACTCCTTGCCGCGCACGGTGGCCTGCGAGGGGACGACGCCTTCGACAGGCAGCGCCTTGAGCCCGCCCGCCTTGATGTAAGCGAGGCCCACGTAGCCGATGCCACCGGCGTTCTTGCCGACCTCCGCCGCGATCTGCTCGTTGCCCGCCATCTTCTGCGAACCGCCGGCGTAGTCGCGCTTCTTCATGGCGAGCTCCTTGAAGTCGGAATACGTGCCCGACGAGGTGTTGCGCGTGTAGATGGAAATCTTCCCCGCAGTGCCGCCGACCGCGCTCCAGTCGGTGATGTCGCCGGTGAAGATTTTCTCGACCTGCTGCTTCGTCAGGCCTTTCACGGGATTGCCCGCGTTCACGACGATGGCGATGCCGTCATAGGCCACGATGGTCGGCTTGAGGCTGAGCCCTTTCGCCCCGGCGGCGGAGACTTCCGTCGGCTTGGTGCGCCGGCTGGACATGCCGATGTTGGCCGTGCCGTCGATGAGCGCGGCGATGCCGGTGGTCGAACCCTCGGCGGCGATTTCAAAACTCACGCCTTTGTGTTCGGCCTTGAACGCCTCCGCGAGCTGCGGGACGAGTTTCGCGCCGAGCGTGTCGGAGCCTTTGATGACGATGCGGCCCGCTTGGGCGATGGAGGCCGTGAGCGCAAAAGCGGCGGCGGTGGCGATGAGGTGGTGCAGTTTCATGATTATAAATGTACGTGGCTTTCCTAGGCAGTTTGCAGGGTGATTTTCCCGGAGAGGGCCGGCGTCCGGACGGACACCGGCCCCGACCAAGAAAGCGGGTTAGAACTTGATGTTGACGTCCAACTGGACGGTGTTGCTGGCGTTGTCGCGGGCGATGGCCGGAGCATTCGTGGCGCGTCCGCCGGATAGGTCCCGGTCGAGGTTCCAAGCCATGAAGCCGGTCGCAGCGATCACCACGTTGTCGGCGAGCTGGTAGGCGAGGCTGAGTTTAAAGCCGCGGACATTGAGGTCGCTGAGCGCGAAGTCCGAGTCGTTGAGATTCGGGTCGATGGAGGCGATGCCGATCTCGCGGTAGCTAAGGTTCGCGAGCCAGTCGCCCGTCTTTTTTGTCTCGCCAATCTGCGCACCCACGAGCCAGGCGATGCCGTCGCGGCTTCGATAACCGCGGTAGGCGTCGGTCGTCAGGTTGCCAGTGCGGAGCTGGTAGATGTCGTTGTAGCGGCCCTCGCCGTCGATGTTGTAGGCAAAGTCCCAATAGACCTTGGTCTTCAGGCTGCCGATCTTGAACGAGATGTCGCCGGGCGCGGTGAGGATGTTGAGCTTGCGGGTCTCACCGGTGGCGGCGGGCAGGGAGCCCGGCGCAGGTTTCGGTGCGGTGGCGGTGGAGGCAGAGGCGACGGTGTTGGCCGTGGTCGTCTGCCTATTGGGCACGCCACTCACGGGCAGCACGGTGGTAGTGGCCGCGCCCGCACGGACAGTGTTGGCTGTGGTGTTCACGGTCGCGGTGCCATTCGGGTTGGTAGTCGTGGTGACGACGCTGGTCACGGTGGTCGGCGTGACCACGCGGGTCGTTAACGTCCCGGCGGCGTTCACGGTGTCCTGCACGGTATTGATCGTGGAGGTGGTGGTGCGGGTGGACACTGTCGGGCCGAAGACGCCGGCGTCGGTAAAGGCCGTCTCATTGCGCAGCCCGGTGAGGTGCGAGGCCGTCCAGGTCATATAGGCCGGCGCGAGGGTCACGCTCACGTTCTTGTTGAAGTGATAGGTGGCGATCAACTGCTCGACGAACAGGTAGGCGTCGGTCTTAAGATCCGTGCCGAAG
>JANPHJ010000334.1:0-16473 GCA_031424395.1 Chthoniobacter sp. | reverse complement strand
CGCTGCCTGGCCACCGGCCGCAAGCGCGGCTACATCGGGCGCTTCAAACTTTCCCGCATCAGCTTCCGCGAACTCGCCTCGAACGGCATGATCCCCGGCGTCACCAAGTCGAGCTGGTAGCCCCGAGCTTCCGAGTGTTTTTCGAGCCGCGGGTTTTACCACCCGCGGCTCGTTGCTTTTTGCAACCATGAGCTTCCCATTCCTCCTCGCGAATAGCGGAGAACTCGCCCGTCACTGGGACGAGCCGGGCGTCATCACGTTCAATTTCCTCGGCATCCTGCTGCTCGTCTTCCTCAACGGCTTCTTCGTCGCCGCGGAATTCGCCCTCATCAAACTCCGCACCAGCCAGCTCGACCCGCTCATCGAGGACGGCGACGCCCGCGCCCTGGTCGCGCGGAAAATCCTCGCGCATCTCGACTCGTATCTTTCCGCCACGCAGTTCGGGGTCACCGTCGCCAGCCTCGCGCTTGGCTGGATTGGCGAGCCCTTTTTTGCCCACTTCCTCCAGCCCTTCTTCTTCCTCATCCACATCACCTCGCCGGGCGTCATTTCCGCGCTCTCGGTGGGCATCGGGCTGGTGGTCATCACCTTTCTCCACATCATCCTCGGCGAGCTGGGGCCAAAGTACATCTCCATCCGCGATCCCCTGGGCGTCGCCCTGCTGCTCGTCCGCCCGCTCGCGCTTTTTTACACCGTCTTCAAACCCGCCAACTGGCTGCTCAATCAGGCCGCGAATCTCGTCCTGCGCCGCTTTCTCCGCATCCAGCCCGTGAGCGAGCACGAGCTGGCGCACAGCGAGGAGGAGCTGCGCGTCATCCTCGCGGAAAGCGAGCGCGCCGAGGAGGTCACGCCGCTCGGCAAGTCGCTGCTCATCAATGCGCTCGACATGGCCGACCGCGTCGTCCGCGACATCACCACCCCGCGCGGCGAGGTCGTCTTTCTCAACACCGAAGACACCTTCGAGGAAAACCTCCGCCACGCCCTCGACTCCCGCCACACCCGCTTCCCGCTCTGCGACGGCCACCTCGACAACACCGTCGGCCTCGTCCACGTCAAAGACCTGCTCAAGCTCATGCGCGAGCCCCAGCCCGACCTGCACAGCATCCGCCGCGACATCTTCCCCGTGCCCGAGATGATGCCCTTGGAAAAGCTCCTCACCTTCTTCCTCGCCAAACACGCCCACCTCGCCCTCGTTGTCGATGAATTCGGCGGCACCACCGGCATCGTCACCCTCGACAACGTGCTCGAGGAACTCGTCGGCGAAATCCAGGACGAATTCGACGCCGAGAAGCCTGAGTTCAAGCGCGTGGACGCCGACGAATTCACCGTCGAAGGCGGCGTCGGCCTCTACGAACTGCACGACATGGCCGGGCTCGAGCTGGAAAGCGCCGACGTCAGCACCATCGGCGGCTACGTCACCCACCTCATCGGCCACCTGCCGAAGCAGGGCGAAAACGTCCGCATCGAAGACTACACCGTGACCATTACTAAGACCGACGGGCGGCGCGTCGAGCAGCTCCAGTTCAAACGCCACGCCGCGGCTGGGGAGCAGGCGGTGGGGGAGAAAAAGGGCGCGGGCTGACGGGCGGAAATCGTCGCTAATGGAGGGTAGGTGTCGCCGTCATCGGCGCACTAGGCGTCATGGGTTGTTGCCAAAGACGCGATCGAACTGGTCAGCGAATCGAAAGATGTAAATCTCCCAATCCGTCTTGCCTCGAAAAAACATGAAGTCCCAAAACATCGGAGCGCCGGAAGCATGATAGGCAATAACACGGATGCGAATGAAAGAATCGCCAAAGACCTTCCCGTCCACGCTCTCGATGCGCGAAATCCTGCCGTAAATTTTGAATGCGGCGTCGAGCTGCGGGCCGAAAGCCTCGAGCTGTGCGCCGTTCTGCGTTTCCAAGAGCGTGCCCTTGCACATTTCAGTTATCGCAGCAGTGCCACCTTTCTCACCGAGTGTCTTAAAGAAGGCATCCATCTGCGCCTGCGGTTCGGGACGTGCGGCGAATGCGGAAGAACAAAAGAGCGTCAACAGTATGCAAGCGAGAAATGATTTCATATAGGTTTGTATAGTTAGTGCGAATGATGACTGCCTACTGGCGGAATGCTGTGAGTTATGACGAAATTCGCAACGCGAAAAGTAACTCACCCCTCCGGCGGTGTCTCGCCGGCCTCGGCGAAGAGCTGGCGGAGGAAGAGCAGGTCGGGCTGATCCTTCGCGCGGTGGGTGTGGACTTTCATCCGCCAGAGCAGCCGCGGCGAAGCGAAGGGAATCCGTACGCCCAGCACCTCGCGAAAGACCACGTCCTGCGCCGCCTCGGCGTATTCGATGCCGCACGCCGCGCGCATGAGATCGACGACGATTTCATCCGCCACGCGCACGACGTTGAAGCGCGCGACTTCGCCCGGCACGAGTTCGCGCACGGCCTGATCGGGGAGGGTTTCGAGGGCGCGATAAACGAGGGCTTCGTTGGGCAGGTCGGTGGCGATGAGCAGATCCACATCCATCGTCGGACGCAGCAGCCCGCAGCCGCGGATGGCAAAACCTCCGACCACCACGTAAAGCGCCCCGAGTTCGTTGAGCGCGCGGCATAGCTCAGCGAGGTCTTCGACTGAGGGCGGGCGGGATTCTAGCTCGCTGAAGTCCCGCGGCGCGGGCGGGTCAGCATCATCATCAGCCATGCGTCGGCCTCCTCGTGGGTGTGAAAGCGATAGACGCCCTTGGGGACGAACGGCGTCGGGAAAGTTTTGCGCCACGCCCGTTTCACCGCCTTGGTATCCCCAACCACGGAGAATGGATCGCACGGCGGCACACGCCGGCCCACGGTTTTGCCGATGGTTTCTTCGAGGTTAATGACCGTTTTCACGCGCGCAGTGTAGCCGCATCGGCGTGGGAGACAAAGCGGGTATTTGCCGCTTACTTCGGCCAGTCGGATGGCATCCAGGTCGGCAGGTCTTTGACCGCCGCGCGCGCCGCGTCGCTGGTCGGGACGCCCCACGCCTCGAAGAACGGGCCGAGGTTTTTGCCGGTGGCGAGAGAGAAGCGGGTCAGCCATTGGTCGCGCTTTTCGTCGTCGGTTTTTGGGCGTTCGATCTTCGGCAGAGCGCGGTATTCGGCGAACACTTTCTTATAGGTCTCCCAGCCGAAGGCGACGCGGAGCTGGTGATACATGGTGAGGGCAAGAAAGGGGTCGCTTTTCCAGCGTGCGAATTTATCGGCCATGCCGAGGTAGCCGCGCAGGCGCTTCTCGACGGCGGCGGGTTTCATGGCGTCGTGGCCTTGGCCGGAGGGCTGGCCGCAGATGGTTTCCATGACGTAGAGGGAGTAAAGGTTGCACGTTACTTCGGTGGTGCCGTCGAAGGTCCAGTCGCCTTGCTGGTGGTTGTGGCCGAGTTCGTGGAAGTGGCCCCAGCTTCCGGCTTTCATCTCGGCGGTGGAAAGGGAGTGCTCCACGCTTTTGTCGAGGAAGGTCATGATGGGGTAGCCGCTGTGCATGTAGCCGGCGGAGATTTGCGTGTCGGGCACGATGCGCTCGGGGCGTTTGCGTTCGTGCGGGATCGTGGAGAGGTCGGCTTCAGCGTCGAGGATTTGATCCCACAGCGCCATCAGCGCGTCGGGGTCTTCGAGCGCGCGGATTTTTTCGGATGGGACGCTGAGGATGACTTTCTTCGTCTCGAGTTCGGCCCATGGCGCGGGAAAATTGCGGATGCGGTTCTTCCAATCGATGAGGCTCGTTTTGCCGAGGATGAAATGCGGAGCCTCGACCGCGCCGGCGATGGTGACCTGGATGATGCCGGGCGTGATCTTGTCCGGCACGTCGATGTAGATGAGTCCGCCGAAAGGATTCGCGGTGGCGGTCTGTGCGGTTTTGAGCGGTTCACGGCGGGAAATTTCCGGGGCGCGCTGCCATTTATCGAGATGCCAAATGCTGTCGGTGTGGCAGCCGATGCGGACGCCGAAGCCTTTGTCCACGGCCTCCGGCGGCACGGTGACGCGGATGATTTCGCCGGGCGCGGCGTAAAGGCCGGTGCTGTGCCACTGCGGCACCGCGGTGTCGATGGCGACGGTGCGGCTCGGGAGGCCCGCGGCGGTTTTCGGCACGGCTCCGGGGAAAATATCGGCGGCGGGATGGGCGCGGAGTTGCTCGGGTTTGGCGGTGCGGAGGAGTTCGAGATTGCGGGTGAGCATCAGGCGCGCGAGGGCGTTGTCGGCGGCGAGCGGCTTGGCTGGGGAGGGGATGTCGGTTGCGCCGGGGAGGGCGGTGAGGGCGGCGATTTTTGGGAGCAGGAGCGCGTCGTCGGGCGGCAGGGCGCGCATGGCGTCGGCGAGGGTCGCGCCGCATTGGGTGAGTTGGTCGGGCGCGAGCTTGGCTTTGCCGGCGGTGTGGTCGGCGACGGCCTGGAGCGCGGCGCTGGCATTGAGCAGCGCGAGGTCGCCGCCGGTGGCGAAGGCTTTGGGCAGCGTCTTGTCGGGCGTGCCGGCGGTGAAGACGAGCCCGGCATGTTTCACGAGCAGGTTGCCGGGGAATTCCGTGGCGAGCAGCGTCTTTTCTTTTCCGCCGTAGAGCCAGCCCCAGCCCGTCGCGGCGGTGACGAGCCCGCCGCCCGCGCGCACGAACTTTTCCAGCGGCGCGACATCCTCCGGGGCGCTGAGCTTGTGCGCGTTCACGCACACGGCGGTGAGGCCCGCGAGCTTGGTCGTCCAGTCCTTGCCGTCGAGCGCCACCGCGTCGAGGCCGGCTGTTTTCAAATGCGCGACGAGCGCCGCGTTGGCGAACACGCCGACCTTCGGCTTCGGCGCATCGCCGCTCGCCCAGCGCGCGGCATTGGTGAGTGCGGCACCCATGCCGCTTTCCCCCACCGCCCCGAGATAGCCGTCGTGCCCGAACGCCACCACCCGCCCTTTCTCCCACCGCGCCGCCGCGACCACCGGCAGCAGCGCCTTCTTCCCATCCTTCCCCGCGATGACCGCAAACGCGCCCGGTCCAAAAGCGCACACCCCGCCGGGCACGCCGACGGTCGAGATCTCGCTCACGTCCTTGAGCAGCGCGGCGCGGTCCGCGTCGTCGGTGGATGCGGCGACAGAGCGCGCGGTGAGCAGTGCGAGGGCGAAAAAGAAGGCGGGGAGCTTCATGGGCGGGATCATTGGAAGTGGTAACAATCCGCCGCGCATGGCGCAAAGCGACGGGCCGGAGAAAGGAGCGCATCCGACCCGTTCTGGCAATGCAACATTCGCTCGACTCCCGCCTTTCTCCCCGTACGCTCGCCGACCTCTTCACATGAAAAAACTCCCCGTCCTAACCACCATCCTCGCCGCGACCTTCGCGTTTGTTTCACCCGCCGCCCGCGCCGCCGATGCGCCAAAGCCGCTCAAAGTCCTGCTGCTCACCGGCGGCTGCTGCCACGATTACAAAAAGCAGAAGGACATCCTGAAAGCCGGCCTTGAAGCCCGCGCCAATGTCATCGTGGATCAAATCCACGTCGATGACAGCAGCACCAAGCCGACTCTGCCCATCTACGGAAATCCGGACTACGCCAAGGGCTACGACCTCGTCCTCCACGACGAATGTGCCGCCGACATCAAAGATCCCGCCGTCATCGCCGGCGTGCTCAAGCCGCATCAGGACGGCATTCCTGGCGTGAACCTGCACTGCGCCATGCACTGCTACCGCTTCGGCGACTTCGGCAAGCCCGTGGCCGCCGGCGCGGATAACGCGAAGTGGTACGAATACCTCGGCATGCAGTCCACCGGTCACGGCCCGCAGGAGCCCATCGACATCGCCTACACCGACCAAGCCAGCCCGATCACCAAAGGCCTGGCCGACTGGACGACGATCAAGGAGGAGCTTTACAACAACGTGCAAATCATGCCCGGCAACGTGGCGCTCGCGAAAGGCAGGCAGGTTTCCCACAACAAGAAAAAGCAGGCCGACGGCACCGAGACTGTCGAGGATAAGACGACCGAAACCATCGTCGTCTGGACCAACCTCTACAACGCCAAGACCCGCGTCTTCAGCACCACCATCGGGCATAACAATGCCACCGTGGAAGATGCCAAGTATCTCGACTTGGTAACCCGCGGCGTGCTCTGGGCGACGAACCATCTGAACCCCGACGGCACGGCGGCGAAGGGTTACGGCCCCGGCGGAAAGTAAGCCGCCGGCTTCGGTCGTGCGATTCATATGAAGGCCGGCGTGCTCCCACCAGCGCGCCGGCCTTTTACTTTCATTCGCCACCTTGCCATGATTCTCCCGTGAAAAGCCTCGTCTCCCTGCTGCTGGCGCACCGACAGAGTGTATCGCCAGATCACCCTCACCACGCCGGGCGCGCAGGCCGGCCATTGGAACGTCACCGTGACGCCGACCTTCCAGACCAGCGCCCGCGAGCTGACCGACCAACAGCTCGCCAAAGCCGCCTACCGGCTGGCCGAGGTGCTGAAGAAAATCTTGCCGTGAGAACTTCTGCGATTTCTTGCTGCGTCGAAACGGAGTTTCGGGGAGTCGTGCGTTACAAAACGGAAGTTTGGTAACGAGCAGAACATTCATATATGCTCATTGACCGTATTCTCGAAAAGTTTCCCATAGGCACGAGGATTCCAAAACCCGCTGCTGTGGGAATGTTTTTTGATAATGGGGGAAGGCATTATCCGCGACGAACGAGCTATCATGTACTCTATCCCAAACCGAAAGTCTCAGAAAAAGCCGCAACAGAAAGGCGTAACATCGTCACAATTGGAATTGGCCTATAATCAACCGCTTCAATCAGGCGAGTTGACGCGGAAATGGTGGAATGACAACGCACGGTTCTGCACGACCGAAGGTGGATGCAATTTCACTAGCGTCGGGGGCTTCCTACAAATGCTAGGCGAGGCTGACTATTTACGGCCCGGCATCTAAAGACGGCGGTCGAAGATTGGATAGCTCCCAGCCACCGAACTAGATGCTAGAGCCTGTTTCCGCTCGTTACCAAACTCCAGTTTGGTAACGCACGAATCCGCGAAACTCCGTTTCGTCCTTCACTTCCAAGGGTCACACCGCAGCACCGGCGGCGCTCCACCCAGCCATTCATGCGCCGAGGAATACCGCCAGTGCTCCGGCGATGCCACCATGCCGCGGCGCACCGGCTTGGCGTGCAGGTAATTGAGCTTCTGCTGCATGACTGCATCGGTGAACACGGCCTGCGGATGAAAGCCCTCCTGCCATACCTGATAGGTGCTCCGGGTCTTGTGCCGCTGGCGGTAGAACTCCAGCTCCGTCAGGAGCCAGTTTCTGCCCTCTTTCGGCAACTGCTCCAGCAGCCGCTTCGCAGTGAATTTCTTAAGATCGGCCATGACGCTGCCGCCGGCGGAGTTCAAGGGGAAGGGCCATCCACCTTTCCACGACGGCGGCCCGTGGCTTGGCCGGGAGCATGATTTTTTCTCGCCTCAGCTCTTTGGACGAGCCATTTGTTTCCACATGAAGACGTTCCTCTCCTGCCTGCTCGCCTTGGTCGCAGGCGCGGCTTTCGCCGAAGACAAACCCAAGCCGCTGCGCGCGCTGATGGTCTGCGGCGGGTGCTGCCATGACTACACGGCGCAGAAGAAAATCCTCAGCGAAGGCATCTCGGCCCTGGCCAATGTCGAGTGGACGATCGTGCAGGAGGACGCGCCGAAAGGAACGAATGAGAAGCTGCACCGCGTCTCGATTTACGAGAAGCCGAACTGGGCCGAGGGCTTCGACATCGTGCTGCATAATGAGTGCTTTGGCGCGGTGGAGGACGTGGCATTCGTCGAAAGTATTGCCGCGGTCCACAAGGCCGGGGTGCCGGCGATGATGTTGCACTGCTCGTCGCACAGCTATCGCGTGGCGAAGACCGATGAGTGGCGCATGGCGGTGGGCATCACCTCGATGAGCCATGAGAAAAACCGCGACCTGCTGGTGAAGACGATCAACGCCGGGCATCCCGTGATGAAGGGCTTCCCCGCGGAGTGGAAAGACCCCGCC
This sequence comes from Chthoniobacter sp., assembly GCA_031424395.1. GTDB lineage: Bacteria > Verrucomicrobiota > Verrucomicrobiia > Chthoniobacterales > Chthoniobacteraceae > Chthoniobacter. The sequence continues at coordinate 8,488 of JANPHJ010000334.1, read as the reverse complement.
GACGAGCTCTACAAGAACGAAAAAATCTGGCCCACGGCCACGCCGCTCGCCCAGGCCTATGGCGAGGACACCAAGCAGGATCACGTCTGCATTTGGGTCAATACCTACGGCAAAGCCCGCGTCTTCTCGACCACGCTCGGCCATAGCAATGCGACGATGAGCACGCCCGAGTATCTCGGTCTCGTCACCCGCGGTCTCCTCTGGGCCTGCGACAAGTTGGCCGACGACGGCGCCCCGAAGGCGGGCTACGGGCCGGGCGGAAAGTAGGTGTGGCAGCGCAGCGCGCTCGACATTCCGCCGGTCGCTGGGCTAGCAAAGTTGTTCCATGAAAGCCCCCCTGCTTGGCGCGCTCGCGCTTTTTGTCCTCGCCGGCCACGCCACTGCCGCCGAACTCCCGGAGTGGGCGCGCGGGTGGGTGGTGGCCAGCGTCATCATTCCGGCGGATGGCGATTTGCAGGACGCCTACGTGGATTTTCAGACGCCGGCGGGCGAGCTGGTGACGCTCGCTGCCGGGGCGCAGGTCAAGGACGGCCTGAGCGTGGAGAGCGTCGAGTGGGTCGGCGCGCCGGTGCGGGCCAAAGTCCGGCTGGTGCATGGCGAGAAGTCCGCCGATTTGTTTGCCGACCCGGCATTGGTGGCGAAAAGCACGGTGGAGAAAAAGGCCAGGAAGTTTGGTCGGCAAATCGAAATCGCGGCGAAGTTTATCGAGGTGACAGAAGCCTTGGCGCACACGCTGAAAGATCCCGCGGGCCATTTGCTTTTCGCACCGGACGCGGCGGGGAAAGGTGCGAAGACAGGGACGCAGATCGTAGCGATGCTCAGGGCCGGTGAGGAACCGGGCTTTGTCGCCGGGCTGCAAAAATTGGCCGGAGCGGACGTGCTCAGCGCGCCGCAGGTCGTCACGCGGTCGGGGCAGCGCGCGGTGATCGAGATTATTCGCGAAATCAAATACCCGACGGCCTGGGAGAAGGATTCGTATGGCTGGGTGCCGACGGCGTTTGAGGTCAGAAACGTAGGTGTGACCTTGGAAGTTGAACCGTCCCTCGCCGTGCAAAATGTCATCGACCTCAAGCTGGTGCCGCAGGTGGTCGAGCACCTGGGTTGGGCCGATGTCGAAACCGGCCAGCCGGTGAAGTCCATGCCGGACCGTGCGAAAATTCAGGAGGCCGGCGGTGCGCGGATGGAGATTCTTTCGCCTGTCTCCCACGGCCGCGGCCGGCTGCGCCCGGTTTTTTCCGACCGCAAAATCACCACCGGCATCAGCGCTTTCTCGGGCCAGACGGCGGTGCTCACGGGCTTTGGCGAAACGGAAGAGACCAAGCCTTTCAAACCAAAAACACCGGGCCGGCGACTGATGCTAATCATCACGGCGCGGCAACTCACGCCGGAGTAGCGGACGACCGGGCTTACTCCTTGCCGCCCGCTATGAGTCCGTTGACTTGGCAGACGAGTCTGCGGATTTCTGCCCGTTACCTAACTCCAGTTCGGTAACACGCTAATCCGCGAAATTCCGTTTCGTCCCTCACTGCCAACTATGAGCTGGGGAGGCAGTCTTAGAGTCTCGCCCCCCCACTCTCAATGGGCGAGCCCCGGAGCGGCCATGGCCGGGAGGAGGGATGCAAAATTACCCGCGCGGGTGGCCACGGACTTGGAATGCCGCGATGAGCGTGGACAAATCCACCGGCTTGGCAAAGTGAAGGTCAAAGCCAGCTTCGCGTGAGCATTCGACATCGCTGTTTTGGGCGTAACCCGAAGTAGCAATGAAGCGGGCTCCAGCAAATGCCGGCTCGGCTCGCAGAGTCCGGCAGAGTTCGTAACCGTCAAGGTCAGGGAGCCCAAGATCGAGCAGCAGCACTTCGGGGAGAAATTCCCGGGCCATCGCCAAGCCCTCCCGCCCGTCGCGCGCGATGCGTACTTCGTAGCCCCGGCGGAGAAGAAGCCGCACGAGGCTGTCGCCAGTATCACGGTGATCGTCCACCACAAGGACGCGGATCGTTGAAGGCGCGGTCGCTTCAGGGGGGACTTCACTTGGGTCGGCCGGGTCCTGGTTTCCTGCCAGGGTTGGGAGCCCAGCGCTCCGCGGTTCGGCAACCAGCGGGAGGCGCACCGTGAAAGTGCTTCCTTTGGCGGCGCCGTCACTCTGTGCAGCGATGCTGCCGCCGTGCATCTCGATCAGCGATTTCACCACCGTCAGTCCGATGCCCAGGCCGCCTTGAGCCCGGTCCAGGGAGGTATGTACCTGGGCAAAAAGATCAAAAACCCGCGGCAGCACCTCGGTGGTGAGGCCCACGCCGTTGTCGGCAATCGAGATCACCGCCGTGGCGTCGTCGCGGCGGGTAGCGACTTGGATGCGGCCCTCTTCGTCGGTGTATTTGGCGGCATTGGTAAGCAGGTTCACAAAGACCTGCTGCAGCCGGACGGAGTCGCCGCAAACGAACAGGCCGGCTTCGGCTTCTACCACGAGCGCGTGCTTCTTTTCCTCCATGAAAGGACGCACCGCTTCGACCGCGCGAGCGAGCACGGCGCCGAGTTCGAGCGTTTCGGGCCGCAGCTCGATGCGACCGCGGTTAATGCGCTCCACATCGAGCAGGTCATCCACCATCCGCGCGAGCTGGGTGCTTTGGCGGTCCATGACTTCATTGGCCCACTGGCGCGCGGCGGCGTCGTCCGTCGCTTCGCTGTGGATGCGCACCGCGTGGCGGATCGCGGCGAGGGGATTGCGCAGCTCGTGACCGAGCATGGCGAGAAACTCGTCCTTGCGTTTGTCCGCCTCGCGCAGTCGCAGTTCGCTTTCGCCGAGTTCCGCGGTGCGCGCCGTCACCCGGCGCTCCAGTTCGGCGTTCAGTTCGCGGAGCTGCTCCTGAGCGAGCCGGCGCTCGACGACTTCGGTGAGCAGCGCGCGGTTTGCGAGCACGCTCTCGCGGGTCTTGCGGTGCAGCTCCGCGAATACGGCCACCTTGGACCGCAGCACGGCGGCGTTGATTGGCTTGTGCAGGTAATCCACCGCGCCGGTGCTGTAACCCTCAAGGACATGCTGGTCTTCGCTGTAGTAAGCGGTGAGGAAGATGATCGGAACCCCGGCGGTTTTTTTCCGCTCTTTGATAATCTTGGCCAGTTCGAAGCCGTTCGTGCCGGGCATCTGAATGTCCAGCACGAGGAGCGCGAATTCTTCGGCCACGAGCGCGAGCAGAGCCTCGTCCGCAGAGCCAGCGCGGACCAGCCGGTAGCCCGGGTCATCCAGGACCGTTTCCAAGGCCATCAGATTTTTCGGCTCGTCGTCCACCACCAGGATGTTGATCGGTGCAACCGCCACGGCAGGAGCGCCCGCGGCGGTTGCGGCGGCGGGCGGGCGGGCGGTCTGTGGCACGCTGCGTGGGTCAGGGTTCATCGGGCTCGGGAGTCTCAGTTTCCTCAGCGGAAAAGCCACACCCTCATCAAAGAGAGGAGCTGGTCGGTATTCACGGGCTTGGCAATGTAGTCGGAAGCACCAGCATCCAGGCATTTTTCGCGGTCGCCTTTCATCGCCTTCGCGGTCAGGGCGAGCATCGGCAGCGTGCGGAACTCTTGGACCTTGCGAATTTCCCGCATGGTTTCATAGCCGTCCATTTCGGGCATCATGATGTCCATGAGGACCATGCTGAGATCGGGCGTATTCTCGATGAGTTCGATGGCCTGGCGGCCGTTGGTCGCGCTGATCACCTCCATTTCCTGGCTCTCGAGCAGTGAGGTCAGGGCGAAAATGTTGCGCGCATCGTCGTCCACTACCAGCACCTTGCGGCCCTGCAGTACTTCCGTAGCGCCGTGCAGCCGCTCGATCATATTCTGCTTTTCTGCGGGAAGGCCGGTCACGACCCGGTGGAGGAAAAGGGCAGTTTCGTCGAGCAGCCGTTCAGGTGATTGCACGTCTTTCAGCACGATGCTCTTGGCCATCGCCTTGATCTGCAGCTCCTCGTCGGCGGACAACTCCTTGCCCGTGAAGACCACCACGGGGACATCGTTCAAGGCTGGCTCCGCCTGCACTTTATCGAGCAGCTCAAAGCCGGTCATGTCGGGCAGCCGCAGGTCGAGCACCACGCAGTCGAACGGTTCGTCCAGCATCGCCGCCAGCGCCTCCGCGCCCGTGCCCACGGCCTTCAGTTCGATGTCATCGTGGCCGAGCAGCTCGACGATGGACTGCCGTTCGATGTCATTGTCTTCGACGACCAGGAGCCTCTTCGTCCGGGGTTCGGTAAAGTCCTTGATGCGGTAAAAGGCCGCCTCAAGACCTTCCGTCGTCGGTGACTTGATGATGTAGGAAAAGGCGCCGTGCGCGAGCCCGTGCCGGCGCTCTTCCTCCAAGGTGACAATCTGCACCGGAATGTGGCGCGTCGTAGGATCGAGCTTGAGCTGATTCAGCACCGTCCAGCCGAGCATGTCGGGCAGGAAGATATCCAGCGAAATGGCGGCGGGATGAAATTGCCGGGCGAGGGCCAGGCCGGTTGTCCCCTTTCCGGCGACCAGCCCCTTGAACCCGTGGTCGCGGGCCAGGCCCAAAAGGATGCGGGCGTAGTGGGCGTCGTCTTCAATGATCAGCATCACGGCGTCGCCCTCGCCGATGAGGTCGCGGTCGTCCTCAATGTGTTCTTCCCGCGCGACCGGCAGGATATTAAGCGCCGGACCTCGGGCCGTCGCCGAAGCTCCGCTGCTGACCGGACCCGTCCTCGCACTGCTGGGGCCGGTGTAATGCAGCGGCAGGTAAAGGGTAAAGGTGCTGCCCTGACCATGGACACTAGTCAGGCGAATTTCACCCCCGAGAAGCGCGGCCAGTTCGCGGCTGATCGCGAGACCCAGACCGGTGCCGCCATATTTGCGCGAGGTGCCCGCGTCCGCCTGTTGGAAAGCTTCGAAGATCAGCCGTTGCTTGTCCGGGGCCACGCCGATCCCGGTGTCCTCGACCGCAAACGACACCACCTGCTGGGCCTTGCTCAGCACCGGGTGATCGATGCTCCAGCCTTGCGTGGCGAAATTAACGCCCACATCCACATGCCCTTGAGAGGTGAACTTGACCGCGTTGGACAGGAGGTTTTTCAGGATCTGTTGCAGCCGCTTCGGATCCGTCGTCAAGGCGCGCGGCAGGTCGGCGGCGAAGTCCACGTTGAAAGGCAGATTCTTGCTTTCGGCCACATGCCGGAAGTTACGGTCGATGTTATCGCGCAAGCCGCTGAACGAGATTTCCTCAGCTTCGACGGAAACGGTGCCGGATTCGATCTTGGAGAGATCGAGAATGTCGTTGATGAGATTCAGTAGGTCGGAGCCGGAAGAGTGGACATTGCGGGCGAAATCGACCTGCTTCGGCACGAGGTTGCCGGCGGCATTGTCGGCGAGTTGCTGGCTTAGGATAAGGATGGAATTGAGCGGCGTGCGCAGCTCGTGCGACATATTGGCGAGAAACTCGGATTTGTATTTCGAGGTCAGCGCCAGTTCGGCGGCTTTTTCCTCGAGCGCGCCACGCGCCTGCTCCACCTCGCGATTCTTGCGCTCCACCTCGGCGTCCTGCTCGGCGAGCAGCTTCGCCTTGGTGCCGAGCTGCTCATTGGTTTCCTGCAGCTCGCTCTGCCGGGACTGGAGTTCGACCGTTAATTGCTGCGATTGCTTGAGCAGACCTTCGGTGCGCATCGTGGCTTCGATGGTATTGAGCACCACGCCGATGCTCGTGGTGAGCTGGTCGAGGAAGATGAGGTTGGTGGAAGTAAAGGGACGCAGGGAAGCCAGCTCGATAACTGCTTTCGTATGACCTTCAAAAAGGAGCGGCAGGACGACGATGCTGGAAGGCGAGGCGTCCCCGAGACTGGAGCTGACGCGCGTGTAATCCGGCGGCACCTCGGTGAGCAGAATGCGCTGCTTTTCCACAGCACACTGACCCACGATCCCTTCGCCGAGCGGAATGCTTTCCGGCTGTCCGGGGCGCTGCGCATAGCCGGCGAGGAGCTGAAGCGTGGGCGCGCCCGCTTCGCCCTGGGCCATTTGGTAAATGGTGCCCTGCTGCGCCTGCACGAGCGGCACGAGGTCAGCGAGCAGCGTCTTGGCGACGGTGAAAAGGTCACGCTGCCCCTGCAGCATGCTGGTGAAACGCGCGATGTTAGTCTTCAGCCAGTCCTGCTCGCGATTGCGCTCCGTGGTCTCGCGCAGGTTGGCAATCATGGTGTTCAGGTTGTCCTTTAGCTCGGACACTTCGCCTTTGGCATCCACTTGAATGGAGCGGGTCAGATCGCCCTGAGTTACTGCGGTAGCCACCTCGGCGATGGCGCGTACTTGAGTAGTAAGATTGGCGGCCAGCAGGTTGACGTTACCCGTCAGGTCCTTCCACATGCCCGCGGCTCCGGGCACATTCGCCTGTCCGCCCAGCCGCCCATCCACGCCCACCTCGCGCGCGACATTGGTCACCTGATCGGCGAAGGTCGCGAGCGTGTCGGTCATGTTATTGATCGTCTCGGCCAGCGCCGCGACTTCGCCTTTGGCTTGCACCGTGAGTTTCTGGCGCAAGTTGCCGTCGGCGACGGCGGTCACGACTTTCACAATGCCGCGCACCTGATCCGTCAGGTTCGACGCCATGAAGTTCACGTTGTCGGTAAGATCCTTCCAAGTGCCGCCCACGCCCGATACCTGCGCCTGCCCGCCGAGCTTGCCCTCGGTGCCGACTTCGCGCGCGACGCGGGTGACTTCCGAGGCGAAGGCATTGAGCTGATCGACCATCGTGTTGACGGTGTTCTTTAGCTCCAGGATCTCGCCCTTCACATCGACGGTGATCTTGCGGCTCAGGTCCCCCCGCGCCACGGCGGTCGTGACCTCGGCAATGTTGCGCACCTGCGCCGTGAGGTTGGCACCCATCGTGTTCACGGAGTCCGTCAGATCCTTCCACGTCCCGGCCACCCCAGGCACCACCGCCTGCACGCCAAGCCGTCCCTCAGTGCCGACCTCGCGCGCCACGCGAGTTACTTCCGAGGCAAAGGAACGAAGCTGCTCAACCATCGTGTTAATGGTTTCCTTAAGCTGCAAAATCTCGCCGCGCACATCGACGGTGATCTTCTTGGAAAGGTCGCCGTTGGCCACGGCTATAGTTACCTCGGCGATGTTGCGGACCTGACCGGTCAGGTTCGACGCCATCGAGTTCACGTTATCCGTGAGATCCTTCCAAGTGCCGGCCACCCCCAGCACTTGCGCCTGGCCGCCCAGCTTGCCCTCGGTGCCGACTTCACGGGCCACCCGGGTTACTTCCGACGCAAATGCGCCGAGCTGCTCGACCATCGTGTTCATGGTTTCCTTGAGCTGCAAAATTTCACCCTTCACGTCCACCGTGATCTTGCGGCGAAGGTCGCCGCGGGCGATCGCGGTCGCCACGTCGGCGATGTTGCGGACCTGGCCCGTCAGGTTCGACGCCATCGAGTTCACGTTATCCGTAAGATCTTTCCAAGTGCCGGCTACGCCGGGCACGGCCGCCTGGCCGCCGAGCTTGCCATCGGTCCCGACTTCGCGCGCCACGCGCGTTACTTCCGCCGCGAAGGAACGCAACTGATCGACCATGGTGTTGATCGTTTCCTTCAACTCCAAGATTTCGCCGCGCACGTCCACGGTGATCTTTTTGGAAAGGTCACCGTTGGCCACGGCAATGGTCACCTCGGCGATGTTGCGGACCTGTGAGGTGAGGTTGGAAGCCATGGAGTTCACGTTATCCGTGAGATCCTTCCAAGTGCCGGCCACACCTTCCACGGCCGCCTGGCCGCCGAGCTTGCCCTCAGTGCCCACCTCGCGGGCCACGCGGGAGACTTCCGAGGCGAAGCCGTTCAACTGATCGACCATCGTGTTGATGGTTTCCTTGAGCTGCAAAATCTCACCCTTTACATCGACCGTAATCTTGCGCGAGAGATCGCCGCGGGCCACGGCGGTGGTCACGTCGGCGATGTTGCGCACTTGGGACGTAAGGTTCGACGCCATCGAGTTGACGTTGTCGGTCAGATCCTTCCCAGTGCCCGCGACGCCCTGCACCTCCGCCTGACCGCCGAGCTTGCCTTCTGTGCCGACCTCGCGGGCCACGCGGGAGACTTCCGAGGCAAAGCCGTTGAGCTGATCGACCATCGTGTTGACGGTATTCTTCAACTCAAGAATTTCGCCTTTCACTTCGACGGTGATCTTGCGGCTCAAATCTCCGCGCGCCACGGCGGTGGTGACGTCGGCGATGTTGCGGACCTGGCCAGTGAGATTATTCGCCATCGCATTGACTGAGTCGGTAAGATCTTTCCAGGTGCCTGCCACGCCTTTCACCTGTGCTTGGCCGCCGAGCTTGCCGTCGGTGCCGACTTCGCGCGCCACCCGCGTCACTTCCGAGGCAAAGCCGTTGAGCTGATCGACCATCGTGTTGATCGTGTTCTTCAGCTCCAGAATTTCACCGCGCACATCGACGGTGATCTTCTTCGACAAGTCGCCGTACGCCACCGCCGTGGTGACTTCGGCG
>JANPHJ010000333.1:0-16669 GCA_031424395.1 Chthoniobacter sp. | reverse complement strand
ACCGAGCCGAAGAAGATCGACCCGAAGGCCGTGGACATGCTGTCCAGCTACCGCTGGCCGGGCAACGTGCGGGAGTTGGAAAACGCCGTCGAACGCGCCTGTGCGCTGTGCGACGACGGGCTCATCCGCACCACCGACCTGCCGCCGCAGGTCGTCCGCCACGCCACCGCGCCGCCCATCGAGCACACCGGCACGCTCCCCGTCGGCCAGACGCTCGACGCCTACATCAGCGAGCAGGAGAAGCGCTACATCGAGGAGACCATCAAATTCAACGCGGGCTCCCGCGAGAAAGCCGCCAAGATGCTGGGCATCAGCATGGCCACGCTCTACCGTAAGCTGGAGATCAAAGCGCGCGGCGAAAAGTCGGAAAAAAGCTGAGCCGCTAGGGTTGCGCGTCGGGCTTGGGCGCGGGCGTAGCAGGTGGGGCGCTGGGATCTTGGAGCGTCTTGATCTTCTCGTTGATGCCGTCGGCGGCGCCTTTGTCGCGGGCGGCTTCGTAGGCGCGGACGGCGTCCTTCTTTTCGCCGAGCAGTTCGTGGGCGAGGGCTTTGTCGAGCAGCAGCGGAACGTCGGGCGTCTTGGGGTTCAGGCGGGTGCCGATTTCTTTGAGCGCGGCTTTGAGGTCGTCCTCGGCGTCCGCCTTTTTGCCGAGGCCGAGCCGGGCGCGGGCGCGGCGGATGAGCCATGAGCTTTTGATGCGTGAGTCGGCGAGTTCGCTTTCGATGACCGGCAGCGCGGCGGCAAATTGCGCGGCGTCCAGCAGCGCCTCGACGCGCTCGATGGCCAGCACGCCCGCGCCGGTCGCCTTGAGGCCGTCGTCGAGACCCGCGAGCCGCTCCTTGGGGAGTTTCAGCCGCCGGTGAAGGTCGCTGCGCAGGAGATACCACTCCGGGTTCAGCCGATGCAGGCGCAGCGCGGCGTCGCAATCTTCGAGCGCCTTTTTGTCGTCATTTTGCGAACGAAGGATTTCCGCGCGCAGCATCCGCAGCGCGGCAAGGTCCGCGGGCTCGTCGGTCTTGAGGGTCAGCCCGCGCGTGACTGTGGCGAGAGCGTCGCCCGCCTTGCCGCCGAGAAATTGCACCCGGCCCAGCTCGCGATGAAGGCCGATGGATTTCGGATCGAGCACCGTCGCGCGTTCCAGGTCTTTCGTCGCCTCCGCCAGCTTGCCGAGGACGCGATACTCGATCGCCCGCTCGGCGAGCAGGTTCGCGGTCTCGCCGTTGATTTTCATCCGCTCGGTCAGCTCCTCGATCTCGTGCTCGGGGCCTTCGTGCGCGGCGGCGGGGCAAGGCGCAGCGCAACCCAGCGCCACGGCCAGCCAGACGTGATGGAAAGTCGCGCGCATCAGTCCTCCGCGACGAGCACGGCATCGAGCAGAAACTCCGTCTTCTCCGCGCTGCTGCTGTGGCCCTCGATGGTGAAAAGGTTCGCGCCGTCCTTGAGATATTTCAGCCCGTCTGGGAGCGCGAAATACTGCCGCCCCTTCTGCTCGCGCGCCTTCACGTTCTGCGCGCTGCGGCCCGCGCTGCGGCCCACGCCGTTGCGCGCCACTTCGCGGCCGTTGACGTAGGCGACAAAGGCGTCGCTGAAATCAATCCACAGGCCCAGCTCGGTGACGCGATCCGTCTGCTCGACTTGGAATTCGCGCCGCGCATACAGCACCGTGCGTTTGCGCCGCATCTCCCGCAGGTCGGTGCGAAACGCGCCCTTCCCGTAGCCGAACGCCGCCGCCCCGGTCTTCCAGCCCTCGGCGTTGAAGCCCGCCTGCGTCCAGTCTTTCCCGCGCACCGGCAGGTCGAAGGTGTACTGCCACTCCGCGGCCGGCGGGATGAGGTCCCGGTGATCCACGGCGGGCGCGGGCGGCGTCTTGCCGAGCAGCTCGGGCTTTTTGACTTCCGGCGGCAGCCACGGCAGCGGGAGCGCGGCGGCGGTCACCTTGCCCTGCTTCACGATGCTGAAAAGGTCGGACTCCACGCCTTCGCGATTGATCATCCGCGCGGTGAGCGTGTCGCCTTTTACGTCGATGAGCACGGAGCCGTGCTCCAGCACGATCCGCCGCATTACCGGCATTGTGCCGTTGAGGCCGAGCGCCGCGCCGGCATTGCCGGCGACCACCTGCACGGTGCCTTCGTGCGCGTGGATGCCCTGGCTTTTGCGATACGCGCCGTCGCTCTCCGGGTCGCCGTCGCCGTCGTCGAGGACCACATTTTCCGCCACCGTCGGCGTGGCGTAGGCGCCGTCCAGGAGCATGGAGCGCTCGTAGATGTGCGAGTGTCCGGCGAGCACCACGTCCACGCCGCCGGCCTCGATGATGGGCATGATGAGCCGCCGCATTTCCGTGAGGTCCGTCTCCTTGTCGCTGTCGTGGCTGCCTTTCGTGTACGGCGGGTGATGCCAGAACGCGATGAGCCACTCGGCCTTGGTCTTTTCCAAATCCGCCTTCAGCCAGCTCGCCATCGGGTCGCCCGGCTTGCGGCTCAGGTCGTGCGAGTCGAGGCAGATGAAATGGAGGTGCGCAAAGTCGAACGAATAGTAGGCCTCCGTGCCCGACGCCACGCCACCGGTCTCGCCGCGCGCCGGCACCACGTAGGCGTCGTAATACGGTCCGAGGCCCGTCTTGCCGTTCGAGGTGAAGCCCTCGTGGTTGCCCATCGCCGGCCAGCACACCTTGTTGCGCAGCGTGCTCTCGTACATCTCAAAAAAGCGCGTCTGAAACTCCACGTCGCGCCCGGTGGTGTAGGCCATGTCGCCGACGTGAAGCCAGAAATCGAGCGGGTGCTTTTCCCGCTCCACCGTCTGCCGCATCGCCTCGTGAACCGCCGCCTGCGCCTCGCCCCCGGTGCCGCCGTCGCCGATGACCCAGAAGCGCGCCGCGTGCTCCGCGCCTGGCTTCGGATGGGTGGTGAAACGGTAGGACGCGTCCGGGGGCGTGAGCCGTTTCCCGCCGTCGAACACCGCGTAGTAATAGGTCGTCTCCGGCTTGAGGTCCGCGAGGGTCGCCTCGTACTGAAACGTTCCCACCGGCGCGGAGTGCAGCCTCGGCAAAGCGAGATTCGCCGGCGTTCGCAGCGCCGCCCACTGCGGCGGAATCTTCTGCTCTGCCGCGCCCAGCGCGGCCCGCGCGACGATGGCGCCGCCGCGGACTTCCTTGTCCAGATTTTGCAAATCCGTGCCGTAACGCACTGCCGCGTCGATCGGCCCCTCGGTGCGCCAGACAACGTGCATCAGCGTGGGGCTGGCAAACTGGAGATACGGAGCGCGGGCGAAGGGCTTCGGCGGATTCGCGGCGGGCGCAAGGGGCGAAAAAACGAGCGCCAGAACCAATGCGGCCAGGCCGCGACGGAGCATTTTCGGGAGAGACATCGCCGGCACCGTAGCGGCGTCCGCGTCCCCGCGTCAACGAACGGCACGCCGCGGCCGCGCAGTTTGATTTGCCACCGGCGCACGGCTCCCGGCAGTCTCGCGCGATGCGTCTCCTCCTCCCGCTCCTCGTCACCCTCGCGCTCGCGCCCGCCGCTTTCGCCGAGGACAAATTCACCGCCGCGCCCGAGCACGAACCCAATGCCGCCGTGCCGCACGGCACGCTGACGAAGATGCCGCCGTGGGCGTCGAAAATTTTCGCCGGCACCGAGCGCGACTGGTGGGTCTATGTGCCCGCGCAGTACAAACCCGACGGCAGCGCCGCGCTGATGGTCTTCCAGGACGGGCACGATTACGTGGGCGAAAAGGGCAACTGGCGCGTCCCCATCGTCTTCGACAATCTCATCGCCAGCGGCGCAATGCCGCCGACCGTGGCAGTGCTCATCAACCCCGGCCACGACGCGAGCAAGGGCGAGAAAAAGAATGCGTGGAGCGCGAACAACCGCAGCCTCGAATACGACTCCCTCGGCGACCGTTACGCCCGGTTTTTGCTCGAGGAGATTTTGCCCGCGGTCGAGAAGGAGCATCCGCTTTCGCACGACCCGGAGCTGCGCGCCATCTGCGGCGCGTCGAGCGGCGGCATCTGCGCGTTCACGGTCGCGTGGGAAAGGCCGGACGCTTTCCGCAAGGTGCTCTCGACCATCGGGTCGTTTGTCAATCTGCGCGGCGGCAACGCGTATCCGTCGCTCATTCGCAAGACCGAGCGCAAGCCGCTCCGCGTTTTCCAACAGGACTCCAGCGGCGATCTCGACAACCCCTTTGGCAACTGGCCGCTGGCCAACAAGCAGGTTCACTCCGCGCTGAAATACATGGGCTACGACTGCCGCTTCGATTTCGCCGAGGGCTACAAACACAGCTCGGACCACGGCGGCAGCATTTTCCCCGAGGCGCTGAAATGGCTCTGGCGCAAGGATGCGCCGGCTCCCGCGGGCGACAAGCGCGCGCAAATCGGCGGCGACATGCCGCTGAGCCAGATCCTCGTCGAAGGCGAAACGTGGCAGCTTGTGGCGGAGGGCATCGGCTTTGCCGACGGCCCGACGACCGATGCGGACGGCGCGTTTTATTTCTCCGATCTCAAGGCGAACGCGATCTTCAAAATCGCGCCCGACGGCGTGAAAACGAAGATTGCGGATGAGCCGGGGAGCGGCCTGAAATGGGGCGCGGACGGGCGGCTCTACGCGTGCCAGGGCGCGAAGAAGCGCCTCGTGGCGCTGGACGTGAAAGCGGTGCCGCCGGCCGTGGAAATTCTCGCCGAAGACGTGCAGCCCAACGACCTCGCGGTCTCGGCGCGCGGGCACATCTACTTCACCGAGACGGGGAAAAAGCAGGTGACGTTTGTCGATGCCAAGACGCACGAAAAGCGCGTCGCCGACACCGGCCTCGCGGCGCCCAACGGCCTCACGCTTTCACCCGACCAAGGCACGCTCGCGGTCAGCGAGCACGGCGGCGAAAACGTCTGGACCTTCCGCATCGGCGCAGACGGCGCGCTCGACGCCAAGGAGCCCTACATGACCATGCGCCGGCCCATCGACCCGGCGGGCGAGTTCAAGTTTGCCGAGCCGCCGCCTTTCAAAAAAACCGCCAGCGGCGATGGCATGACCAGCGACTCCGCCGGGCGCTATTACGTCACGAGCGCCGTGGGCGTGCAGGTCTTCGATCCCACGGGCCGGCTGTGCGGCGTACTCCCCGCGCCGCAGCCCGCCCAGCCGCTCACAAGCTGCACGCTCGCCGGGCCCAAGCTCGAATACCTCTACGTCACCAATGGCGACAAAATCTTCCGCCGCAAAGTGCAGGCCACCGCGCATCTGACCTTCAGAATTCCCGGCACGAAATAGGCCGCACCGCCGCGCGCCGACTCAGCGCAGGCCGATGGCCGCGTCGGCAAGCGGCTCCGCCGGGAGCAGCGTCATCGTTTCTCCTGGCGCGGTCGTTTCGAGCGTGAAGCCGGAGTCCTGCACGACGGTCGCGACCGGCGCGGCAGCCCGCACCGGGGCACTGAAGCTGGCGCTCTCCGGCAGCGTCACTGCGTCCGGTTGAAACTCGATGTAAAGGCCCAGGCCGAGCAGCAGCACCGCCAGCACGGCCGCGCGGCGCATCGACATCTGCGTCGGAAATAGCGCCGTGTAGGCATCGGGCAGCGGTGCGGCGGGATTGGTGAAAGTGGGGGCGACGGCGGCCGGCGTGGCGGGCCGGGCGGCGGCGGTTCCGCCGCGCTGGCGGAGTTCATCCCGCTCGCGCAGGAGCGCCTGAATGGTGTTCCGGTAGCCTTCGATGTCGGCTTCAAATTGGGCGACGATACGCGTCCCCCACGCCGCCTCTTCCGGCGTGGCCGTCGGGGCCGGAGCGACCGGACCAGCTTCGGGGCGGTCCGCCGCGCTCTGCACCGCAGCCTCCCGCTCCACCGTGAGTTCCGCGGCGCGGGCAAATTCCGCATCCCGCTCCTTGACCAGCTCCGACACCCGCGCGGCGGCAGCATTGCGCTCGGCAATGGCTTCCTCCGCGAGCGCGACCGCGGCCTCGAGATCAAGGGCCAGACTGGTGGCGCGGGCGAGCGCGGCATCGCGCTCGGCGGTGACCGCCGCGAGCTGGGCCAGCGCCGCGACCTGCTCCGCGCCGGGTTCCGACGCCCGCGCCAGCGCGGCTGCGCGTTCGGCGGTGAGTGCCGCCGCTTGGGCGAGCGCCGCATCGCGTTCCGCCGTGAGGGCGGCGGTGCGGGCGGTGGCGGCATCATGGCCGGCAGTGAGTTCCACGGCCCGGTTGACCGCCGCATGGCTGTCCGCCACCAGCTTCTCGATGCGCGCCGCCGCAGCGGCGCGCTCCTCCGTTAGTTCTGCCGTGCGGGCCGCCGCGGCGTCGCGTTCGGCCGTCAGCTCGGCCGCACGCTCCTTGGCGGCCTCGTGCTCCGCCGTCAGCTCGGCGACGCGCGCCACCGCCGCAGCGTGGCCGGCCACCAGTTCGGCGGCGCGGGCGACCGCGGCATCGCGCTCCGCCGTGAGTTCCCCGGTCCGGGCGATCGAGGCGTCATATTCTGCGCCAAATTCCGCGGCACGCGTGAGCGCGGCATCCAGTTCGGCCCGGAGCTGCGCCACTTCCGGCGCACGGTCCGGGACCGCCGCGACGGCGGGTGGCACCGGCGCGAGCAGGCGAATCCCAGCGGTCGGTGCTGCCGCCGTTTTTCCCACTGCTGGCGCCGGGCCGGCCTCGGTCCCGCCTGTCGGCTGCGGCGTGGGCGCCATCTTCGACGGCTGCCGCAGTTTCCGCGCTTTGAATTTTTCCGCCAGCGCCTCCACCCCCACGCGCGAAATCCCCGCGTCCGCTGCGCCCGCCTGCGCTTCCTGCATCATCGCCAGCAGTCTTTTCCACGGAAACGCCATCAGGCGGTCAGGGTGAATCGCCGCATCGCTGCGAAAAATATCCGGCATCCGCCGAAAGATCTCTGTCACCCGGATCGAGGCTTCGCCGCGGCCGATGCGCTCGCTGAGACTGGCCAGCTCAAAGGGCATCGGCGTCGCGCTGTCGTGCGCGCCTGCATCGAGCAGTTCCGTCGGGAGGTGCTCGAGGAAATCGCCCAGCCGCAGCGTCACCAGTTCCGCGGGCAGGGCCGCGGCCGCGCGCTCCCCCGGGCCGGGCATCCGCGAGTTGTGCGGGAAAGGCGCGGCGGGCGTATGCCAGGCTGGCTTGACCACCCGGGCCGGTCTCAGGCGCGCCGGCTCGATCGCCGCAGCCTTGGGCTTGGCGGACGGCGCATTCTCAGGTTCGTGAGCGGGCGGCGCCGGCTTCTGGCGAAAATGATCGAGGAGGTTTTTCATAGGCTCTCGCTTTTGAACTAGCCGTTTCGATGCCAGATCGCCGGAATAACTGGCCGCGTCGCGCCGGCCTTTGGCCCAGGAACCGTCCGCGGGGCCTTCCGGCCCGGGCTGCCTCAGCGCCCCTTCACTTCGCGGTGAAAAACTCATCGAGCCCCGCGCCGCCGCCCGTCTTCAAGGGCGCGGCTTTCCAGATCGCTCCGGTGGGATCGAACGGCGGCAGCGTCTGCCCCGCTGCCAGCACCGGCAGCGGCCCGCCCGCGAGGCGAAAGACCGGCAGGATCGGATTGCCCTTCGCATCGCGGTTGTATTCCACGCCTTCCTCCTCCAGCAGCAGGCTGAAAAAAACCAGCCCGCCCGGCTGCTCGCCGATGAGCACCTCCATGTCGTAAAACTGCCCCGCCTTCAGCCGCAGCGCATCGCCGCGCGCAAAGCCGTTTGGGATGCCGGTGTAGCCGTAGTCATAGTTGCGCGCAGTTTTCCACACCTCGTCCTGCTGCGCCCAGCAGCGGTCGAGCACGGTCTGGCCGGCGAAGCGCACCACCAGCACATCGTCGCCGCCGCCCACGAAATGATACGTGCCGTCGGCGGGCGGCGCGACGCGCGCCTTGTAATGCACCAGCCAGCGGCCCGGCTGCACTTTGTCCGCGAGGTCAAAGGCGCGCGGGCCTTCGTCGGCGGACATGTTCGGGATGAAAACCTGCGGCGTGTAGAGCTTCTGCGGCGCGCGGAAATATTCGCTGAGCAAACTTTCGCGCCAGTGCTCGCGCAAAAATTTGCGGAAGATCGTATGGTACTCGTCGGGCGAAACCTTCGTCGGCATGCCGGCGCGCGTCTGCTTGAGGTCGTAGAAAGTGCCCACGAAGCCGCTGGCGGTCGGTTCTTTCTGGCCAAAGAAGGTGGAGATGCCGCCGGGTTTCCCGCCACCCAGCGCCTTGGCCGCCTTCGCCGCGGCGTCGCGGATGGCCTGCTCCACGTCCGTCCCCGGGTTGCTCGCGCGAAGGGTCTTGGGCGCGTTGACCATCGTGAAAGAGGCCGGCACGCTCGTGTTCGAGAGGATGGCGTCGAGGGACGAGGATGGGAGCGCCGGCGCGGCTGGCGCGAGCGGTTCCGCCGGAGCCTCCGGCGTGACCGGATCAGGCGGAGCATTGGCCTCAGGTTCCGCCGAGACCAGCGTCCCGCCACTGGCCGTGAAGTCCGGCGGCTGGCTGGGCTGGGTGAAAAGCACCACTCCGCCGCCGATGACGATGAGCACCGCATGGAGGAGCGCGGAGAACGTGAGGAAACGCGCCTCGGCGAGCCGGAGCTGGAGGCGGGTGAGCAGCGGTTTTTTTTGTCGGGAGGTTGGCATGCCGCCCCCCTTTAGCACCGCCCATGCCTGCGCCCTCCACCGCCGCACCCGACTCTGGAAAACAGCCGCCACTGCCCGCCCAGTCTGCACCCCAGCCGTTTCCCGGCGGACAGCTTCCATCCGGCGGCGCCGGCCAGATGAACAGCCGCTATCCCCAAAGCCGCTTGGGCTTTAGCCCAAAGGGTGCGACGGACTACGGGTTGAATTCCCAGCCATCCAACCCGCGTCCCTTGCCTCGTCCCCACCTCACGCTCCTCGCCCTCATCACCGCCGCCGCGCTGGCCCGCGCCGCGGAGCCGACGCCGGAGCAGCTCGCCTTTTTCGAGACGAAAATCCGGCCGGTGCTGGTCGCGGAATGTTACGACTGCCACGCGGGCGAAAAACACAAGGGCGGCCTGCGCCTCGACAGCCGCGAGGCGCTGCGCCGCGGCGGCGAGACCGGCGCGGCGGTGGTGCCGGGCAACGTCGCAGAGAGCCTGCTGCTCGCATCGATCCGGCACGACGACCCCGACCTCAAGATGCCGCAGAAAGCGCCGAAGCTCGACGACGCGATCATCGCGGATTTCACCGCATGGGTGAAAATGGGCGCGCCCGACCCGCGGGACAAAGCCCAGGCCGCGCCGGCGGGCGGCGCAAAATCCTGGCCCGACCTGCTCGCCGCGCGACGCGGCTGGTGGAGCCTGCAACCGCTCACCCACCCCCCGCTGCCCGCCGTGAAAAACGCCGCCTGGCCGCGCACCGACGCCGACCGTTTTCTCCTCGCCAAAATGGAAGCGCGCAACCTCGCGCCCGCCCCGGATGCCGATGCGCGCACGCTCATCCGGCGCATGACTTTCGTCCTCACCGGCCTGCCGCCGGCCACGGAGGAAACCGCCGCTTTCGTCCGCGACTACGCGGCAGACCCAGCCGCAAAAATCGCGGCGCTCGCCGACCGCCTCCTCGGCTCCCCGCGTTTCGGCGAGCACTGGGCGCGGCACTGGATGGACCTCGTCCGCTACGCCGAAACGCACGGCAGCGAGAGCGACCCGGAGATTCCGCAGGCGTGGCGCTACCGCGACTATCTCATCCGCGCGTTCAACGCGGATGTGCCGTGCGACCAGCTCATCCGCGAGCACCTCGCCGGCGATTTGCTGGCGCAGCCGCGGTGGAATCGCGCGGAGCAGTTCAGCGAATCGAAGCTCGGCCTCGCCTGCCTGCGGCTGAATGAGCACGGCTTTCAGCCCATCGACACTTTCGAGGATCAGGTGAAGACCGTGGACAACCAGATCGACGTGATCTCGAAGGCGTTCCAAGGGCTGACGATCACCTGCGCGCGCTGCCACGATCACAAGTTCGACGCCATCTCGCAGCGCGATTACTACGCGCTCTTCGGCATCCTCGCGAGCAGCCGCCCGGCGCAGGTCACCATCGACGCGCCTGAACTCCTCGCGCGCCGCGACGGCGAACTCGCCGCGCTCAAAGGCTCAATCCGCGACTCACTCGCCGACGCGTGGCTGCCCGAGGCCGCACGCTTTGCGGAAAAAATGACGCGCGGCGAACTGCCCGCCGCTTTGCTCGACGACGCGCGCAAGGATTTCGCGAATCCGCTCAACGCGTGGGCGCGGCTCGGCACGTTCGACGGCGCGGCGTTTGCGAAGGAGTGGGCGACCGTCGCGCGCGAGTGGCGGGAGAAAGGCGACGCGGCGCGCGCGTTCAACCGCGAGCACTTCCGCGCGGGCTGGGATTTCACGAACGGTGGCGACGCGCCGTGGAGCGCGCTCGGCGCTGGGCTCTATGAAAAGGCGGCGCGGGCGGGCGAGTTCAGCATTGAGCCGGAAGGCGAGCGCGTGCTCGACGGGCTGCGGCCCGCAGGCGTGATGACCGACCGCCTTTCGCGCAAGCACAACGGCCATTTCACCTCGCCGCGTTTCAAGCTCGAGTCCGACAGCATCAGCGTCCGCGTGGCGGGCGGCGGCGGCGCGTGGGTGCGCGTGATCGTGGACAACTACCCGCTCCCGCAGAACCCCACCTTCCCGCGCGCCGAGCTGAAAAACAGCGCAACGAGCTGGGTGCGGCTCGACACCAACTTCCGCAAAGGCAACTGGGCCTACCTCGAATTCGTGACCAACGAAGACCTCACCAAACGCGAGGGCAACGGCGGGAAAGACGGGCGTTCGTGGTTCGCCGTGGAGCGTGTGGTCATCGGCGAAAAAGATGCGCCGCGCGAGGAGCCGGTGGCCGCGGATGCTGTGCTGGCGGGCGCTGCGCCCGCATCGGCGGCCGAGCTGGCGACGCGCTACAGCGCGGCTTTGACGGATGCGGTAAAGGCGTGGCGGATGGATGCGGTCAGCGAATCGCAGCGCGCGCTGCTCGACTTTTTCATCCGCCGCGGGTTGCTGTCGTCCACGCTGCCGGCGCTGCCGAATGTCGCGGGAAAAGTCGCCGAGTATCGGCGGCTGGAAAGCGACGTGCCAGTGCCGCGGCGCGTGCCGGGCGTGATCGAGGGGACGACGTGGGACATGCCGCTGCTGCCACGCGGCGATCATTTGAAACCGGGCGTGCCGGTGCCGCGCGGCTACTTGGAGGTACTCGGCGGAGGGCCGTTTCACACCGCGCAGAGCGGACGCCGCGAACTGGCGGAGCAGATCGTCAGCACCACGAATCCGCTGACCGCGCGGGTCATGGTCAACCGCGTCTGGCTGCAACTTTTTGGCCGCGGGCTGGTGGCGACGCCGGACAATTTCGGACGCATGGGCGAGAAGCCGACGCATCCCGAGTTGCTGGATTTTCTCGCGGTGCGTTTCGTCGATGAAGGCTGGTCTTTCAAAAAAATGATCCGCTACCTCGTGACCTCCCGCGCCTTTCTGGAAAGCAGCGCCGCGCCAGGCGGGGCCACGGAACGGGACGCGACGAACGATCTGCTCGCGCACGCACGAGTGCGGCGGCTGGATGCGGAAGCGATTCGCGACAGCCTGCTGGCAGTGTCGGGCAAGCTCGACACGGCGATGTTTGGCGCGCCGCTGGAGGGCAACGGTGCGCCGCGCCGGAGCGTCTATCTGCGCGTGCAGCGCAACAACCCGAACCTCTTCCTCGAAGCCTTCGACGCGCCCAAGCCCTACACCACGCTGGGCCGCCGCGACTCGACTAACGTGCCCGCGCAATCGCTCGCGCTGCTCAATGATCCCTTCGTCATCGACCTCGCGAAGCAGTGGGCCGCCGCGCTTATCCGCTACAATCCCGACGCTTCACCCGAGATGCGCGTGCAGACGATGTTCAACGCGGCGCTCGCCCGCAACGCCAGTGCGGATGAGCTTGCACGGTCAATGGCGTATCTCGCCGCCCTGGCGCAGGCCCACGGCGTCGAGCCCGCCAAGCTCGCGATGAACGAGCGGGTGTGGCAGGATTTCGCGCAGTCGGTTTTCAATCTGAAGGAGTTCATCTATGTCCGCTGATTTCCACCTCTGCTCGCGGCGCGAAATGCTGCGCCGCACCTCGCTCGGCTTCGGTTCGCTCGCGCTCGGCGGGCTGCTCGGGAGCAAGGCGTGGGGCGCGGCGCCGGGGCCGCATTTCAAGCCGCGGGTGAAGCATGTGATCTTCTGCTACATGAGCGGCGGGGTGTCGCATGTGGACTCATTCGACCCGAAGCCGGAGCTGAAGCGCCGCCACGGCCAGCCGATGCCGGTGCCGGTGCGGCAAACGGTTTTCAATGAGAACGGCAACATCATGGCGTCGCCGTGGGAGGCGCGGCCGCGTGGAAAAAGCGGGCTGCTGATCTCCGATCTTTTTCCGCATCTCGGCGAGCTGGCGGACGACCTCGCGATCGTGCGCTCGATGACGAGCAAGGTGAACGAGCACGCGCAGGGGAACTACTGTTTTCACACGGGCCTGCCCTTCATGGGCCACCCGAGCGCGGGCGCGTGGGTGAGCTACGGGCTCGGCTCGGCGAATGAAAACCTGCCCGGCTTCGTGGTGCTGCAAAGCGGCGGCGCGGTGCCGCCGCATGGGGGCGTGGGGCTTTACAGCAATGGCTACCTGCCCGCGCAGCATCAGGCGTCGATCATCAAAGCCGACGGCACGCCGGCGCTGGCGAACATCGCGCCGCATGAGAGCGACGCGCTCCAGCGCGCGCGGCTCGGCTTTTTGCGCGACGTGGATGCGCGCTCCACGGTCGCCGCGGACCCCGCGGTGGAGGCGGCGATTCGCAATTACGAAACCGCCTACCGCATGCAGACGGCGGTGCCGGAGTTGTGCGATCTGGGCGGCGAAAGCGACGCCACAAAAAAGCTCTACGCCCTCGATTCGCCAAACGCGCACACCGCATCGTACGGCCGGCAGTGCCTCGTCGCGCGGCGGCTCATCGAGCGCGGCGTGCGGTTTGTGGAGCTGAGCTGCCTGAACGAAAACATTGGCGCGGGCAACTCGCCGAACCCGTGGGATCAGCACGGCAAAATCAAGGAGGGCCACGGCGCGATGGCGCTGCAGGTCGATCAGCCCATCGCGGGCTTGATCCGCGATTTGAAAGCGCGCGGGCTGTTCGAGGAGACGCTGATCCTTTTCTCCGGCGAGTTTGGCCGCACGCCGTTTTCGCAAGGCAGCGACGGGCGCGATCACAATCCGTTCGGCTTCAGCCTCTGGCTCGCGGGCGGCGGCATCCGCGGCGGCACGGCCTACGGCGCGACGGATGAGCTGGGCTATTTCGCGGTGGAAAACGTGACCACCATTTACGATCTTTACGCCACCATGCTGCACCTACTCGGCATCGATCACGAGCGGCTCACGTATCGTTTCGGCGGGCGCGATTTCCGGCTCACGGATGTGAGCGGGAAGGTGCTGCGGGAGATTTTGACCTAGTCCCCAAAGCTGATCCCCACCGCGCGGCACGTCTGCACCATCTGGCTGTCGGGTTGGACGAGTTTGATGCGGTGGACGGCGTCGGCGATGGGCACGTCGAGCACCTGGTAGTCGAGGTAGCTGACCATGTGGCCGAACTTTTCCTCGGCGATCAGCTCCACGGCTTTGACGCCGAAACGCGTGCCGAGGATGCGGTCGAGCGTGGTGGGATCGCCGCCGCGCTGGAGGTGGCCGAGGACGCAGGTGCGGGTTTCTTTGCCGGTGCGCTGGGTGACCTCGTGGGCGACCACGCTGCCGATGCCGCCGAGCTGGTATTCGCCGCTGGCCACGGCGCGGAAACGCTCGCGGCCTTCCTTTTCCCGCGCGCCTTCGGCCACGACGATGAGGGTGCTGAGGCAGTGCGCGGCGTCGCGTTTGCGCACGGCTTCGGCCACGGCTTCGTGATCAAAGGGAATCTCGGGCAGCAGGATGATGTCGGCCCCGCCGGCGAGGCCGCCGTAGAGCGCGATCCAGCCGGCGTGGCGGCCCATGACTTCGATGACCATGCAGCGCTTGTGGCTGGAGGCGGTGGTGTGGAGGCGGTCGAGGGCGTCGGCCACGCACGCGACGGCGCTGTCGAAACCGAAGGTCATAGCCGTGGCTTCAAGGTCGTTGTCGATGGTTTTGGGCACGCCGATGACCGGGATGCCGGCCTCGTGGAGCTGCTGCGCGGTGGTGAGCGACCCGTCGCCGCCGATGCAGATGAGCGCGTCGATGCCGAGGTCGTGGAGGGTGGCCTTGGTCGTGGCGATCACCTCGGGCAGCACCTGCGTGCGGGTGCCGTCGCCGACTTTGGCGATGAAGTGCCCCTTGCTGGTGGTGCCGATAATGGTGCCGCCAAGCTGCATGATGCCGGCGGTGCGGCGGGTATCGAGGATCTCGTAGTTCACCGGCTCGAGGAGCCCTTCGTAACCGTCGTGAAAACCGATGACCTGCCAGCCGAGGTTGTCGGCGGCGCGGACCACGCCGCGCAGCACCGCGTTGAGGCCGGGGCAGTCGCCGCCGCTAGTGAGGACTCCGATGCGTTTCATAGGCAGGGGTAAAAGAATTCAGAATCAGTTCTGCGGGGCTTTCCAGCCTTTCATCGGGCGGCCGGCGGCGGCCCAGGAGTCGTAGATCTGCCAGCCGCGGCGGAGCAGGCTGGCGGCGGTGTCAAAGCGGCTGGAGGAGCCGAGCACGACGACGTTCAGACGGCGCGGCGTGATGACCTGCTGGCCGGCTTCCGCACGGCTCTCGGGTGCTTTTCCCGCGGAGATAATGACGCACTGCCCGGCGCGCGCGGCGGTGCCGGTTTTGACGCCGTCGATGCCTTCGGTGCCGAGCAGTTCGTTGGTATTGCGCAGCAGGTAGGCCGAGGGCTCGCCAGTGGCGGTGGTGATGGCGATCTTGCGTTCCTTCTGCGAGACGTAAAAGCGGAAGGCGGAATTCGCCATGGCGTAACTGGTGAGTTTGGCGAGGTCTTCGGCGGTGGAGTACGGGACGGTGCGTTCGAGATTGTCGAGGCCGTGGGGATTGACGAAGCGGGTGCGCAGCATGCCGAGGTGCTTGGCGAGCGCGTTCATCTGCGCGACGAAGGCGTCGCCCGCGGACATCTCGCCGCCGCGCCCGAGCTCGCGGCCGACGTGCTCGGCGAGGGCCTGCGCGGCCACGTTGTCGGACTGCATGAGGGCGGCGTAGAGCAGGTCGCGCAGCGAGCACTGGTCGCCAGGCTGAAAGCCGACGCCCTGCGCGGCGGCAAGCTGGGGGGCGGAATTCGGAATGGCCGCGGCCTGGCCGAGGTCGGCCTTGCTGGCGGCGGCCCAGTCGAGCACGACCATGGCGGTGGCGATCTTGGTCAGGGAGCCGACCGGCAGCTTTTTGGCGGCGGCGCTTTGCTCGAGGATGAAGCCGGTGGTGCTGTCGCTGATGACGTAGGCCGCGGTCTGGGCGTGGGCAGCGGCGGTGAAGGCGATCGCGCTGAGCGCGGCGAGGAGTTTGGCGAAATGCGGAGGGGCCATGGGCGAATTGATGGGCGCGCACTGTAGTGGGCGCGGGCGCATTGGCAAGCCGCGGCACGCTACGCCCGCGGGCCGCGCGCGGGCTGGATTTTCGGGAAGCCGCGCTTCACCGGGCGGTGGACGCGGCGCGCCTTGTTATCGCCGAGCGCCAGCGCCATGAACTCGACCTGGCTGTGGCGCAGGTCGGTGTCCTTTTTCCACACGGGCCGGGTGTAGGCGCCGTCATTGCCGAGGAGACTGGCCTTGCAGTTGTCGGCGAGCTGGACGGCGAGGATTTGCGTGACGATGCGGTCGCGCAGCGCGGGATCCTCTATGGGAAAGACGACCTCGATGCGCCGGAAAAAATTGCGGGGCATCCAGTCCGCGCTGCCGACATAGACCTTGGGCTTGCCGTCGTTTTCAAAATAGAAAATGCGCGCGTGCTCGAGGAAGCGCCCGACGATGGAGCGCACGGCGATGTTTTCGCTCACACCCTCGACGCCGGGCCGCAGGCAGCAGATGCCGCGGATGATGAGGTCGATTTTCACGCCCGCCTGCGAGGCCGCATAGAGCGCCTTGATGAGGTCGTCGTCCACGAGCGAATTCATCTTCGCGATGATGCGCGCGGGCTTGTGCGCCTTCGCGTTGGCCGTCTCGTGGCGGATGAGCGTCATCATCGTCTCGTGCGTGGTGAAGGGCGAGATGATGAGTTTTTTCGCGCCCTGAAAATGGCTGATGCCGGTGAGCAGGTTGAAAAAATTCGTGGCGTCCTCGCCGAAGTCCGGCTGCGACGTGAAGAGCGAGAGGTCGGTGTAAATGCGCGCGGTGCTCGGGTTGTAGTTGCCGGTGCCGAGGTGGACGTAGCGGCGCAGCCCGTCGTCATCGCGCCGGACGACGAGGGTGACCTTGCTGTGTACTTTGTAGTTCACGATGCCATAGACCACATGCACGCCGGCCTCCTCGAGCCGCCGCGCCCAGGCGATGTTATTGGCTTCGTCAAAGCGCGCTTTCAGCTCGGTGACGGCGGTGACCTGCTTGCCGTTGCGCACGGCGTCCATGAGGGCACCGACGATACGCGGGTCGCCGCCGGTGCGGTAGAGCGTCTGCTTGATGGCGAGCACCTTCGGGTCTTCCGCCGCCTGCTCCAGGAATTCCACCACGCTGTTGAAGTTCTCGTAGGGCTGATGGAGCAGAATGTCCCGCTCGGCAATGGCGGCAAACAGGTCGCGCTGGCCACGCAAGGCCGG
>JANPHJ010000332.1:0-7559 GCA_031424395.1 Chthoniobacter sp. | reverse complement strand
GGAGTCACTCCGGCTGGCCAGCAACGTGTTCAAGAGTTCGTTCTTTTCGGGCACGAGCGTGATCCGGGCACCGCCGGCGAGGATATTCTGCACTTCCAACACGTTGAACAGCGCGGTGGAGACTTCCTTGTCCTTGGAGATCTCCTGCAACGCCTGACCGACGATGCGCGGGCGCATGGCGGCGGCCTTGGCAAACTCGATGGCGGCCTGGCGATCCGCGGTGCTGGTGATGATGCTCACCTGGTTCGCACCATCCTGCTTGATCGCACTCGTGACCTGCCGCAGCCGGTTCACCACTTTCTCCTCGATCTGCCGGATCATCCCGGTGTCGCGGAAATGCACTTTGCGGATATAGACGCTGCCGAGTTTGTAGCCCCATTCGTTGGACTTCGGCGAGACCTCGGTGCGCACGGTGAGCGACATGGCGTGGCGCGTTTCGAGCATGGCGCCGAGCGGCATGTTGCTGAGGCAGCGGACGGTGGCGCTGCTGACATTGGCGCTGAGCGAGCCGCGCGGGTCGGCGTTTTTGAAAAGGTAGGAGACGGGGTCGCTGATGAACATTTCATACCAAATGCCGATGCCCATGGGCGCTCCTTCCTCGCTGTTGACGGGCTGGCTGCGGAGGTAGGTCTGGTCGAGCCGCAGGTCGAGGACGTGGCATTTGCCGAGCCAGTTCACGATGGGGCCGAGCAGGCCGAGCTTCGCCCACAGGAAATAGATGCCCGGCTCGTCGAGCACGGCGAGCACTTTGCCAAAGAGCACATAAACGTGGCAGCGGCCCTCCTCGACGATGGCATAGACGCCAAACGCGCGGAGCAGGCCGAAGAAGATCGGCACGATGATGAAGAGCGCGAAGAAGGTCGCGCCGGCGGTGATGAAAAAGTTCATTGGGCGTCCTCCATGATGACCTGGGTGGCTTCGCGGAAGAGCTTCAGCCGCACGTTTCTTCGATACGCGGCGAGGGCATCCGGCCCGCTCGCGCGCAAAGCGGTGAGCTGCCCGGAAAGCGCGCGCAGCGGCTCGACTTCGGCCTGCGCGTTGAGCGTCTCGATCTCCACGGCGCGTTTCGACTGCACGATTTTCTGATCCGCCGAAGCCTGCGCCAGCGAGATGTCCGAGCTGACCTGGTTGTGCGCGGTGTTGATCGCGGCGAGCGCGCTTTCCACCTCATGCGGCGGGTCGATGCCGGTGATGAGCGACGCGTCGAAGGTGATGCCGTAGCGCGGGGCCGAGCTGGCGCACTCGCGCTCCATGTGCTCGTTGAGCGACGAGAGGTTTTTGCGCAGGTCATTGATCGAAATGCCCGCCACGCTGGCGATCGTGTTATCGGCGGCGTCATCGAGCGGCGGCGGCGCGATGAAGTTCGCGATGCGCTCCCGCAGCACGCTGATGTAATAGCCCATGACATGCACGATCGGGCGCTTCACACCGAAGAGATACGCGTAGAGATTCCGCTCGCAGATGCGGTAGCGGATCTGCCCGGTGAGGCCGGTGTCGAGCTGGTCCTTGGTCACCGCGCTGAGCTTCGAGCCGCCCATGTTGGCCTGCGGATCTTCGGGGTCAAAAGCCATGTTCAGCGTCTGCGTGGAGATGTTCACCTTGTACACCTTCTCCCACGGCCATTTGAAATACGGCCCGCCCGCCGGGATCACCCGCACCTGCGGGTAGCGGTAGCGTTCACGCTCCTCGGCGCGCAGCGTCTCGGCGATAGGATCGTCGAGCGTGGTCTGGGTGCCGAGCCGTTCGGCGCGGCCAAAGATGGTCTTCACCGCGCGCTCGTTTTGATCGACCGTGTAGAGCCCGGCCACGAGGTAGCGCATGAGGAACCAGGCGATGAAACCGACGAAGAGTCCGAAGATGATGTCCATAGGCGGGTGGGGTGGCGGCTGTTGGAATTAGCGGGTCGCGCGGGGAAGGGAAGCCGGGAATGTGCCGCCGCGCGCCCGTCGCCGCGTGCTCGAAATGCCCTACTCCCCGAGCCTCACGATGCCGCGCTCGATGGCCAGCGTGGCGGCGCGGGTGCGGTCGGCCGCGCCAAGCTTGTCGAGAATCCTGCTCACATGCAGTGCGATGGTGCCGAGGCTGAGGCTCATGGCGTCGGCGATTTCCTTGTTGCTGCGGCCGCGCACGAGGTGGCGCAGGATTTCTTCCTCGCGCGGGATGAGCGGCTCGCGCCGCTGGCGAGCCGTGATCTTCGCCGTGATGTCCGGCGGAAAATGCTTCTCGCCCTTTGCCACGGCGCGCACCGGCGAGCAGGTCGCGGAGGCCGGCGGACTTCGTGAGATAGCCCGCGGCCCCGGCGAGGATGGCGCGGTGGATGTCCTCCTCACCATCGAAAACGGTGAGCATGAGCACGCGCGCATCGGGAAAATCCAGGCGCAGTTTTTCGAGCGCCTGCACGCCGCTGAGATCGGGCAGTTGGTAGTCGAGGATGACCATGTCGGGCCGGTGCTCCGCGAAAAGCGCGAACGCTTCGGCAGCGTTTTGCGCCTCGGCGACGACCTCGAGATCGGGCTCGGCGTTGAGCGGCACGCGCAAGCCGACGCGCGCGGTGAAGTGGTCGTCCACGATGAGGATGCGGGTTTTTTTCATGAAAAAGGCGGGACGGAGCCTGGTGCGGGCGCGGTGATGTGGAGGCGCGTGCCGGCGCCGGCGGGTGATTCGAAGCGGAGGGTGCCGGCGAGTTTGTTCACGCGCTCGCGGACGCCCTGGAGGCCGAAACCGTTGCCGCGCGCGCCGCCGTCGGCTCCGCCCTGGCCGTCGTCGTGAATCTCCAGCGCGATGCTCTCGCGCTCGTAGGCGAGCCGGATCGCAACATGGGTGGCGTGCGCGTGCTTCACGGCGTTCGACACTCCTTCGTGGGCTATGCGCAGCAGGTGGTTTTCCGCGGTCGCGGCGAGACGGCGCGGCTCCCCGCTGACCTCGAGCGCAAAGCCCAGGCCTGCTGCCGCGGCGATGGGCCGGAGCGTTTCGTCGAGCGTGGCCGGGAGGCCGAGCTGCTCCAGCGCGACGGAGCGCAGGTCGCGGATGGTCGAGCGCGATTCCTCGCGGCTGCGGCGCAGGAGCTGGCGCGCGATGGCGAGCTGCTCGGTGGCGCTGGCGGGATTCGCGTGCAGCCGCTCCGCTGTGCTGTCGAGGAGCAGGGTCACGCCCATGAGATCCTGTTCGAGTGTGTCGTGCAGCTCGCGGGCGATGCGCTGGCGCTCCTCCCACGTCGCCACGCTGCCCGCCTGCTGCCGGATGACGGCAGCCTGCGCGCGCACTTCCCGCCGCAGTGCGATGACCCACGCCGCTGTCAGTGCCGCCGCCGCGCCCAGCGCGCCCAGCAGCCATGCGGCGCGGCCCGCATTGAGCCACGGCGCGGGCTGGAGCAGCGCGAGGTCGGCTCGCCAGAGCGGAGCTTTTCGAGCTGGCCGAGTTCGATGAATGGCAGGAAGTCGCCCGGCCCGGTCACGCCCGCGAGGCGCAGCCGGTCGCCGGGCTGCGGCGCGGGCGCCGGGCGGCGCGATGCGTCCACCCGGATAAAGACGTCGCCGCTTTCATCCTGCACGAAAAACAGCCCGACCACCGGATCGTAAAAGGTGACCGTGGCCTTGATGATGACAGGCCGTTTTTCCGCTGCCTCCGCCGGCGACAGCGCGCGCACCTGCGCGATGCGCGTGAGCGGCTCCGCGCGCCCGGTGGCCGCCGGCAGCGCGCAGGCGCCCGCGAGCGCGGCGAAGAGGTGGCGCAAAACGGAAGGCATAACGGACAGGATAGCGTCAACCGCCCGCGCGCGAGATTTAGATGATCGTCTAAGTGACACCACCCGGCGACTGGCGGAAAAGCCGTTCTGAACATTCCTATGCACTCGCCGCTCAGCATTCGCATTCTCTCCACTTCGGCTTGGGTAGCGCTCTCGATGGTGGCGTCGGCGCAGACATGGTCGGGCACATTGAACGGCACGGCCGAGGCGTGGAATGTCAATGGCAACTGGGCGGGCGGGACATTTCCCAACAGCGTCGGCGCAGCGGTCAGCATGAACGTCGATTTCAGCGCCAATAAGCTCAGCAGTCTCGATCAAGGAATCACCGTCGGCACACTCACCATGGGTGACTCATCCGGCCCCAGCACCCTCGGCATCAATACCGGTACGGGGACTAATACCCTCAGCTTTGATAACACCGGCTCGACCAACGCCGCGCTAACTTCGTCCGGCGGCTCCAACACGATCTCCACGGCGGTGGAGCTCAACGACAGCCTCGACCTGACGTTAAACAGCGCCCTCTCACTCTCGGGGGTGATTTTCGAAAGCGGTGGTGCCAAAGGCCTTGTCAAGGGTGCAACTTCAGGCAGCCTTACATTGAGTGGCAATAACAGTTTTTCTGGCGGCATCACCCATCGCCAAGGCACCATTAACCTCGGCGGATCGGCTAATGCGGTGTTGGGTACCGGCGCGTTCACCTTTGCCAATCTGAGCGGCGGCTCGGGCAATACGCTCGCCTTCAACGCCGCCAACAGCCGGACCATCGCGAACAACTTCGTGAACGATAACGCCGCGGCGGTGCCGGGCGCGCAATACAGCCAGATTTCGTTTTCCGGCGGGGTGACCGGCAACCGTATCCAGACCTTCACTGGCACATTTTCCACCGGGGCCGGTTATTTCACCGGCACCAATCCGCAATCGCTGCTGTTCGAAGCGCAAGGCAGCGCGGCGACCACGGCGGACGAAGGCTCCATCGTTCTGCAAGGAAGCTGGGCGGGCTACGCTGGTGGCGCGGCCAACGGCTCGGCGATCCGGATCGGCGAAAATTCCAGCTCCGATGGCGGCTCGGTGCTGATCGACGCGGCGACGGCCATTGCGGCGAGCGGCGGCTACCAAATCCAAGGCAACAGTCCAACCGTCGGCACAAAGCTGATTCTCAACGGAGCCTACGCCATGGCGAACGGCGTGAACTTTGCCGGCGGGGCCGGCGGCGCGCGCAGTTCCTTCGGCGCACGCAATGCCGCCGCGACGACCGCAACGCTGTCCGGCAATGTTTCACTCAGCGATGCGGACGGGGCCGGCCTCTTTGCGCAAAACAGCGGGGCCACTCTGGTGGTGAGCGGACAGATCAGTGGCAGCAACCCTCTCGAAATCAACCGGGCCTATACCTTCACCTCCGCCAATGGGACTAACACCACCGAGACACCCGCGGGCACGGTCATGCTGACGGCCACAAACACTTACTCCGGCACGACGACGGTCACCGGTGGCACGTTGCAAATTGGGAGCGGCGGAACTACGGGCAGACTCACCGCCACGGGCGCCATAACCAATAACGGCAATCTCACCATTAATCGCAGCAACGCGTTTTCCCAAGCCACCGACCTAGGTGCAGGCACAGCCATCACCGGTTCGGGTTCCCTTACCTAGGCAGGCGGCGGCACGACCACGCTGACCGCGGCGAACACTTACACCGGTGCGACGACGATCAGCGCGGGGACGCTGGAAGCCGGCGCGGCGGGCGCCCTGGGCTCCACCTCGGGAATTGCCGTCAATAACAGCGGCACGCTGCTGCTTTCGGGCAGCGGCGACCGGGTGAATAACTCGGCGAGCCTGACGCTGGCGGGCGGAACCCTTAGCATGGAAGGTCTAAGCAGTTCCACCGAATCCCTCGGAGCACTGACGCTGAGCGCGAACTCCACGATCGATTTCGGCACGGGCGATGGCAATACGCTGATCTTCAGCGGCCTGACCCTGGGCGGTAATACGCTGTCTATCTACCATTGGTCGGGCAGCAGGTACCTTCCCGGCGGCACGGATTCCGGCACGCCGCCGACACAGGATCGGCTGGTCTTCACGAGCAATGTCGCAGGTGAGCCGCTCTCGCAAATCAGCTTTTACAGCGGCGGTTTTGGCTCTGCGCTTGTCGGCACGGGCAGCCAGATTTCTTTCGGCTCAAACTGCGAGGTCGTGCCCATGCCGGAACCCGGCACGATTTTCGGAGCCTTGGCGCTGCTCGGGCTGGCGGGCTGCCGCATGGGTCGGCGCCTGCACTCCTCATTGCTGGCGGCGCGGGAGGTTTAGATGATCGTCTAAGTGACAGGCCTTGGCGGCTGGCGCATTGGCCCGTGGGCATTCGCACCTTCCACTGCCATGAAAAATCCCATCAGCACCCGCGCC
This sequence comes from Chthoniobacter sp., assembly GCA_031424395.1. Classification (GTDB taxonomy): domain Bacteria; phylum Verrucomicrobiota; class Verrucomicrobiia; order Chthoniobacterales; family Chthoniobacteraceae; genus Chthoniobacter. Next base: position 1,414 of record JANPHJ010000332.1, on the reverse strand, counting down.
CTTCCTCTCTCCGCATGGCTCGCTCTTTCGATGGCTGCCTCGGCGCAGATTTGGTCGGGCACGCTGAATGGGACGACCGAAGCTTGGAACAGCAACGCGAACTGGACGCCCGCGACCTTTCCGAACGCCGCCGATGCGGTGGCGAATATCAACGTCGATTTTTCGGCCAACAAAATCATCCAGCTCAACCAAGCCATTACGGTCGGCTCGCTGACCATAGGCGACTCCTCCGGTACGAGCACGCTTTCCATCGCCACCGGCACCGGGACGAACCCGCTGACTTTCGACGTGACCAGCGGCAGCGCGATCCTCTCGACATCGGGCGGAGCAACACCATTTCCACCAGCCTCGCGCTCGCGGACAACCTCGACGTCACCGCCGCCGCCAGCCTCACCCTGAGCGGCAACATCAGCGGCGCGGGCGTCATCACGAAGACCCCCGCGGCGGGTTCGCTCACGCTGAGCGGCAACAGCACGGCGTTCAGCGGCGGCATCACCCATCGGCAGGCCACGATCAACCTCGGCGGCTCGGCCAACGCGGTGTTAGGAACCGGCATCTTCACCTTTGCCAATCTGGCCGGCGGCTCGGGCAACACGCTCGCGTTCAACGCGGCCAATAGCCGGACCATTGTGAACAACTTCCTGAACGACAACGCCGCCGCGGTGCCGGGCGCACAGTACGCCCAGATTTCGTTTTCCGGCGGGGTCACGGGCAACCGCATCCAGACCTTCACGGGCACGTTTTCCACCGGCGCGAATTATTTTAACGGCACCAATCCGCAATCGCTGCTGCTCGAAGCGCAAGGCAGTGCGGCGACCACGGCGGACGAAGGCACCATCGCGCTCGAGGGAAGCTGGGCGGGCTACGCCGGAGGTTCGAGTGTCCAAGCGCTTCGCATCGGCGCAAACTCCAGTTCCGACGGCGGCTCGGTGCTGATCGACTCGGCCACCTTGATGGCTGCGAGCGGCGGCTATCAAATCCAGGGCAACGGCACGACCGTCGGCACGAAGCTGATTCTCAACGGCGCGTTCACGATGGCGAACGGCGTGAACTTTGCCGGCGGCGCCGGCGGGGCGCGCAGCTCCTTTGGCGCGCGTAACGCCGCCGCGACGACGGCCACCCTGACCGGCACCCTGACGCTCAGCGACGTGGACGGCGGCAATCTGTTTTCGCAAAACACCGACGCCATTCTCCTCGTGAGCGGGCAGGTGAAAGGCGCGAACCCGCTGAGCATCAACAGCGGCTACACCTTCACCTCGGCCAATGCGGTGAACGCGGCGCAGAGCCCCACGGGCATCGTGAAGCTCACCGGCAATAACATCACAGCGGCGGCACGACGATCAGCGGCGGCGTCCTCAGCATCAATGCGGACGCCGCGCTCGGAACTTCCGCCGGGGCCGCGGTGCTCACCGAC
>JANPHJ010000331.1:0-43578 GCA_031424395.1 Chthoniobacter sp. | reverse complement strand
CATGAAGCGGAAGATCTGCGCGGTCTCGGCGTAGAGGCCTTCGCCCCAGGTGACGTTGTCGGGAATGGGGTGCTGCCACCAGTCTTGTTCGACGCGGCGGTCGGGGGTGATGTTGCTCATGGGTTCAGGGTGCGAGGTGGGAGTTTAGCCACGGATGTGCACGGATTTTCACGGATGGAGAAGGCAAGAGTTTAGCCGCCGAGATTCGCGGAGCGGTAGAGCGCCGCGTAGGTGCCGCCGCGGGCGACGAGTTCGGGGCCGCGGCCTTCCTCGACGACCCCGCCGTGGGCGAGGACGACGATTTTTTCCACGTCATGCACGGTGGCGATGCGGTGGGTGATGATGAGGGTGGTGCGGCCGCGCATGAGTTCCTGCATGGTCACCATAATCGCGGCCTCAGTGGTGGGATCGAGCGCGCTGGTGGGTTCGTCGAGGAGGAGGATGGGCGCGTTTTTTAGAAAGGCGCGGGCGATGCCGATGCGCTGGCGCTGGCCGACGCTGAGGTGGCCGCCGCGCTCGCCGACTTGGGATTTGTAGCCGTCGGTCTGGGCCATGATGAAGTCGTGGGCTTGGGCGCGTTTGGCGGCTTCAATGATCTCGGCCTCGGTGGCGTCGGGGCGGCCGTAGGCGATGTTTTCGCGGATGGTGGTGGAGAAAAGCAGGGTGTCTTGGAGGACGATGCTGATCTGGTTGCGGAGGGATTTTTTCGTGAGGTCGCGGAGGTCATGCCCGTCGAGGAGGAGGCGTCCGGCGGTGGGGTCGTAGAAGCGGGGGACGAGCGAAAGGAGGGTGCTCTTGCCCGCGCCGGTGCCGCCGACGAAGGCGACGGTCTGGCCGGACGCGATGCGGAGATTCACGCCGCTGAAGATGGGGCGCTCGTCGGAGTAACCGAAGGCGACGTTTTCAAACACGATCTCGCCGCGCGCCGTGGCAACGGTTTTGGCGGTCGGTGATTCCTGGACCTCGTCCTGTTTGTCGAGCACCTCGAAGCAACGCTTCGCGCCGGCGGCGGCGCTTTCGAGGGCCCAGGCGACTTGGGTGAGGGCTTCGAGCGGCGTGTAGAGCATCAGCAGGAGGGTGGACATCCAGATCAAATTGCCGAGGAGGAGGGTGCCTTCGAGCACGTGGCGCGAGCCGACGTAATACATGGCGGCGGTGCTCATCGCGATCAGGGTGCTGATGATGAGCGAGCTTTTCATCGAGATGAAATTGAGCCGGAGATTGGCTTCCAGACTTTCACGGGCGCTGGTGCGGAATTGCGCGACTTCGAAGTCCTCGCGCCCGAAGGCCTGCACCATTTTGATCGAGCTGAGGCCTTCCTGCGCGACGGTGAGCACGGCGCTCTCGCGCTCGGCGATGGTCGTGGACTCGGCGCGGATGCGCTTCGCGTAAATGAACATCGCGCCGACCATGAAAGGGACCACGGCGAGCGAAAGGAGCGTGAGTTGGGCGTCGAGCTGCCACATCAGCGCAAAGGTGCTGATGAGGGAAAATGCGGACTGAAAGATGAAGATGGCTTTGCTGTAAAAGGACTGGATGGACTGCGAGTCATATGCCACGCGGAAGCTGGAGTCGGCGCTGCGGCGCTGGTCGTGGAATTTCAGCGGGAGCGAATGGAGGTAGGCGTAAATTTCCGTGCGCAGCCGGAGCAGCGCCTGCAAGCCGACGCGGAGGAAAATGATGCCGGTGAGCAGGCCCAGCGCGCCGGAAACCAGATGAAAGCCGACCATGAAACTGCACATCAGCAGGACGATGGCAGGCAGGCTCCACGAGGACAGATCGTAGCCTAGGACGGACAGATGATGGGCGGGCGCGGCGCCGATGGGGAGGATGTGATTGATGATGAAAGCGAACGGCCACGGACGGAGCAACCCAAGCGCGATAGAGACGAGCGTGAGCGCAACCGCCACGAGGGTCGGTGCGAGAAAGGGCCGGAAGTAGGCGAGCGCGCGACGGTAGATGGGCATTGGCGGGATGAGAAACTGGAGGGACAGGAATGGCAACGCTTCTTCCGGCCGTGGGAAGTGCTGATTTGGGCGAAATGTCACCGTCATGGTTACAATTTGGCGACGCGCTGTCGCGGCAGGTGTCGGATCGCTGACATGCATGTCGTCGGACACAGCAGAACAACCGAATTTATCGTAGTTGAATGCGTCTAATATCAGCGTGAAACCGTAAGTGTAAGAGGCTTGGCACACCGCCTGCTAAAGTAGTTGTCAACGCAGTAAATCAATCCACCCAAGACTATGAAAAAGAACTTAAAGACAGTGGCTCGCGCCAATTACAGCCTCGGTGATCTCATCCTCGCCGTGAGCAGCTTCAGCAAGAACAACCGCGAGACGGTCGCCGCCGTGGCTGACCTGCTTGAGAGTGGTCGCGTTCGCCTGAGCAGCCAAGGCCGCAAGGTCCGCGCCCGCGTTTACTAAACGCAGCCGACGCCGCCAGGATGGGGAAAATTCGCATTGCGGATTCTGCCATCCTAATACCGAAAACTTTCCCGCCCCGTCGCAGTTTCCCCCACTGCGTCGGGGCAAGTTTTTGGCCGGATGGCAGGGCGGCATGAAAAGACGCCGCTTCCCAAAGTTCGCCGAGTCGCTAGCGTCCGCCGGGTGATCGAACGCTACACCCGACCTGAAATGGCCGCCATCTGGGCGGATCAACGCAAATACGAAATCTGGCTCGAGATCGAGACTCTGGCCTGCGAGGCGCAGGCTGAGATCGGCGTGGTGCCGAAGGCGGACGCGGAGGAGATCCGCGCGAAGGCCAAGTTCGATCTGGCGGAGATCATGGAGATCGAAAAGCGGACGAACCACGACGTGATCGCTTTTTTGGAAAACGTGGCGAGCTACGTCGGGCCGGCCTGCCGATGGATGCACCAGGGGATGACTTCAAGCGACGTGCTCGACACTACGCTCGCAGTGCAGATGGCCGAGGCGTCCGACATGATTTTGCAAGACCTCCGTGACCTGCGCGAGGTCGTGGCGCGGCGGGCGCGGGAGTTCAAGATGACGCCGATGATCGGACGGAGCCACGGCATCCACGCGGAGCCGGTGACTTTCGGGCTGAAGCTCGCGCTGATGTACGATGAATTTGGCCGCGCGCTCGCCCGACTGGAGGACGCGCAGCCGCGCATTCGTGTGGGGAAACTGAGCGGTGCCGTCGGCACGCGCGCGCATCTCGATCCGCGGGTCGAGGAGCGGGTGTGCGCGAAGCTGGGCCTCAAAGCCGCCGCACTTTCCACGCAGGTCATCCAGCGCGACCGCCACGCGGAGTTCCAGACCGTGCTCGCGATCATCGCGTCGTCCATCGACCGCTGGGCGACCGAATTTCGCCACCTCCAGCGCACCGAAGTCCTCGAAGTGGAGGAATATTTTTCCGCCGGACAAAAAGGCAGCTCCGCGATGCCGCACAAGCGCAACCCCATCACGGGCGAGAAGCTCAGCGGCCTCGCCCGCGTCGTCCGCGGCAACGCCATGGCCGCGCTGGAAAACGTCGCGCTGTGGCATGAGCGGGATATTTCGCACAGCTCCGTCGAGCGCATCATCATGCCCGACTCGTGCATCCTAGTGGACTACATGCTGGTGAGTTTGAAAAAGCTCACCGACCGCCTGCTCGTCTATCCCGAAAACATGGAGCGCAATCTGCGCATCACCAAGGGGCTCTACTTTTCGCAGACCATCCTCCTCCAGCTCACCGCTCGCGGCCTCGAGCGCAAGGCCGCCTACGAGGCCGTGCAGCGCGCCGCCATGAAGACATGGCAGGGCGACATCTCGCTCCAGGAAAATCTCGCCGCCGAGCCCGACGTCGCCGCTGTCCTTTCGCGCGGCGAAATCGACCACCTCTGCTCGCTCGACATCCACTTCGCCCACGTCGATGACACCTTCCGCAAACTCGGCCTCGAACCGTGATGGCCATGCTGCCGTACGGTTCCCGCTTTCCATGCGCGCGGCAAAATGTATCGTCGCCTCCCGCAGATCGGACACTCCATTTATGAATCGGAACCACGCCCTCATCCTCCTCCTCGCCGCCGCGCTGCCCTTCTCTGGCTGCAAGAAAATCGGCGAAAAAATCCCCTTCTTGAAAAAGAAGGAAACTGTCGTCGCCACGCCCGCGCCCGTCATCGCCGCCGCCACGCCCGCGCCCGAGGTGAAGCCCGCCGCGCCCGCCGCGCCGGAGATCAATACGCACGCTGGCGTCATGGCCCTCTGCTACCACCGTTTCGAGGACCGGCCCAAGGACTCGCTCGCCATCAATCCCGCCGAATTTGAAAAGCAGATGCAGGCGCTCAAGGACAACGGCTTCACCGTCATCAAGCTGGCCGACTTCCTCGCCTGGCGCCGGGGCGAAAAAAACATCCCCGACAAGTGCTGCCTCATCGGCATCGATGACGGCTACCGCTCCGGCTACGAGGTGGCCTGGCCCATTTTGAAAAAATACGGCTACCCGTTCACCATGTTCATCTACACGAACTTCGTCAAAGGCCAGCCCAACGCCGGCGGCCAGTCTATGTCCTGGGAGGAGCTGGCCGAGATGCGCGACGCCGGCGTGGACATCGAGAGCCACACCATTTCGCACTCCAATCTGCGCGACAAAACCGGCAAGTGGCAGAAGCTCCAGCCCAGCTATGAAGCCTGGCTGAACCACGAGATCGTCGATTCCAGAAAGATGCTCGAGCAAAACCTCGGCATCTCCGTGAAAGCCCTCGCCTACCCCTACGGCAACCACAACGAGGAAGTCCGCCGCATCGCCATGGACGCGGGCTACGAGGCCGCCTTCACCGTCTATGGCCAGCGCCTTTCGCACAACAGCGCGCCCGACCAGCTTGGGCGCTACGCCATCGACTCCACGCAGCCGAAGGTCTTTGCAGACGCCATGAGAATGCTCGGCGGCGGCGGTGGCGGCGCGGGCACCGGCCCTTACATCGCGGCGGCGGCGGCCAGTTCCATGGTCACGCAGCCGCTGGAGGGCGAGGTCGTCACCGACCCGCTGCCCACCGTCAAGGCCAACCTCGCCACCCTCGGCGAAATCGACCCCGCCAGCGTCGAGATGCGCATCAGCGGATTTGGCCCCGTGCCGGTGAAATACGACCCCGCCACCAAGACGGCGGAGTACAAAGTCGTGCAAAAGCTCCGCGAGCCCAGCTACTCCGTCTTCATCAGCGCCAAGGCCGGCGGCAAAAAAATCGAGGCGAAATGGACCTTCGCCTTCGACCCCACCGGCACCGGCGCACCGTCGCCCGCCGACGCCCCGCTCCCGCCCCGCGTCGCCACGCCCGCCCCAGTCAAGACGGTTCCGGCTGTGGTGAAGAAAAAGAAGTAGAGCATTGGGCGGGGGGGCACGAGTTTGGACGACGCCGTCGCCCGAACGGTCTTTGGAAATTAGCAGCCGAAAGCAGCTTGGGCTTGAGCCCGAAAAATGGCGGAAGTTTGGGCTAAAAATCCGAGGCGTTGATCCGGCCGCCCGGATCTAGGGACGGGGCCGGGTGGGATTAACCCGTTTGGGTTATGGCGAATGGTGGGGAGGGGGGTAATTTTATTTCTACCCGTCCGGGTGGCCCCTGACCCCACGCACCATGAAAACCCCATCCTTCCTCGATCCCCGTTCCTCCCGACTTTCCCAAAGCCTGAAGCGCCGCGTGCCCCTGATTTGCGCCGCGTCCATCGCGCTTTTTGCCGCTGCCGCAACATCGCAGGCCATTACCGTAGTCTGGACTGGCGCAAATGGACCGAGCGTTATTTGGAGCGATCCGCTGAACTGGGCTGGCAGTGTGGTGCCCGTGACGGGCGACGCACCGACTTTCGATGGGACGACGGGGCTGCTCAATACCAACGACCTCGCGGCCGATACGACCTTTCTTGGGCTCACGTTCAATGCGGGCGCGGGCTCCTTCGCCTTGTCCGGCAACCGGATCAATTCGATCGGCGGCATCGTGAATAACTCGCTGAACACCCAGACGGTGAATCTCGACCTCATCTTCGCCAGCACGCACTCGCTGAACTCCATCACCGGCGGCACCATGGTGATCGGCGGGATCATCTCCGGCGCAGGCGGAACGACCAAGACCGGCGGCGGCACGGTGACGCTCACGCGGGCGAACACCTACACCGGCGCGACCGCGGTGAACACGGGCACGCTAAAGCTGGATTTTGCGGCGGCGGGTGCGCCGGCGGCGAACATCATCAGCGCGAGTTCCGCGCTGCAAATGGGCGGCGGCACGTTGAGCATCCAAGGCGTGGCGGGCGGGCCGAGCACGCAGGCGATGGCGAGCACGACATTCAATGCGGGCCTCAGCGCGATCACGGTGACAGCGGGGGCGGGCGGAACGGCGTCGCTGGCGCTGGGCAACATCGTCCACAACACGAATGCCGCGGTGCGTTTTGGCACGACGGGCACGGTGACGGCGGGCACCGTGAGCGCGACGACCGGCGGCCTCCTGGGGCTCCCGTCGGGCACGGGTGGCGTTAATTTTGCGACCGCGGGCTACGCGACGTACGGGCTCGATGATTTTGCGGCGCTCAGCGCCGGGACCATCGTCGGCGGAGCGTCGGTCGCGGGCTTTTACCAAAACACCTACGGCGCGAATTTCGACATGCTCGCGAACACGACGCTCGCCAATGGCGGCGCGCAGCGGGCAGCAAATGTGGTGCGCTGGAACACGCCGACTGCAACCACGCTGACGGGCGGAACCAGCAACCTCGTGACTTTCACCGGCGCGCTCATCACGCCGAACATGGGCGCGAACAATGCGATCTTTAACACCGGCGCAGGCGGAGTTTGGCAGGTCATGCGCACCACGAGCCCGAACGGCGCGCAGCAGGGCACGATCTGGCAAAACAACACGCTCGGCTATTTCAATGTCTCGATTCCCATCGTGGACGGGCGCGAGGGCGCTTCGGACCCGACACAAATCGTGAAGGCAGGCGCGGGCACCGCGGTCTTCAGCGGGGCGAATACCTACACCGGGCGCACCTCCATTTACGAAGGCGCGCTGATGATCGGCGCGGACAACAACCTCGGCGCGGCAACCGATCCGCTGACGATTGCGGGCGGCACCCTGCTTTCGAGCGCGACCTTTGCCCTCTCGACCACACGCGCCATCACGGTCGGCGCGGGCGGCACGGGCGGACTGGCGGCGACGACGGGGAACACGCTGACCATCGGCAGCGTGGTCGGCGGCACGGGCGAAGTCGCCATCGGCCTCGGCACGGTCGCGGGCTCCGGCGCGGGCACGGCGAACACGACGGCGGTCCTCGGCGACGGCAAGGTCGTGCTAACGGCGGCGAACGCGTACTCCGGCGGCACCTCGGTGAACGCGGGGACGCTGAATGTGAACGGCATCAACGCGCTCGGCGGTGCGAATTATGGCGGGCTGAAAATCGCGGGCGGCACGTTGCAGTACGCGAGCACGCTCACCTCGGGCAGCGACTTTAGTTTCGGCAAAGGGGTGACCCTCGGCGCGGGCGGCGGCACCATTGACACGAACGGCAACGCCGTTTTCTACGCCTTCGGCATCGCCGGCGCGGGCGGCCTGACCAAGACCGGCAACGGCACGCTCACGCTGAACGCCGCGGGCACCTACACGGGCGGCACGGCGGTCAACGGCGGCACGCTGAAAGTCGCGGCCAATTCTGCGACGGGCACGGGCGCGGTGACGGTCAACAGTCTCGGCACGCTCGCGGGCGCCGGCACGCTCGGCGGCGCGGTGACGGTCAACACCGGCGGCACGCTCGACCCCGGCGCGAGCGTGGGCACCCTCACGGTGCCTGGCCTCACGCTCGGCGTGGATGCACTGCTGCGGTATGAGTTCAATCTCACGCCCGCGAACGACCAGGTCGTGGTCACCGGACTCAACGGACTGACGCTCAACGGCGGAAAATTCAGCCTCTTTGCCGAAGGCGCGACCACCCCGTGGGGCATCGACGGCATCTACAATCTGTTTTCCTTCAACGGCGCGATCCAAGGCACGGGCACGGGCGCGCTGTCCGTCATCAATGGCGCCGCGGGCCACAGCTACACCTTCGGCTCGGGCGGGGGATTCGTGACGCTGACCATCGCGACGGCGGGGCTGATTTCCAACTGGGCGCAGGCCACGGGCGGCACCTGGAACCTGGCGGGCAACTGGAGCAACGGCGTGCCGGATGGCATCGGTGCGACGGCGAATCTCGGCGCGGCCCTCGGCGCGGCGGGCACGGTCACACTCGATGGCGGGCGGACGGTGGGCGGCCTGACGTTCAGCAATGCCAACAGCTATACTGTCGCGTCCGGCACGGGCGGCTCGCTTACATTCCAAAAGATCTCAGGCTCCGCAGACGCGATGGTGTTCAGTGGCAGCCACACGATCAGCGCGCCGGTCGTGCTCGCGTCGAATCTCGCCGCCGACATCGCGGCCACCGCGGCCCTGACCGTTGCGGGCCAGGTCAGCGGCGCGCAGTCGCTGACCAAACGCGGGGACGGCACGCTCGTACTGGGCAGCGCGAATCTTTACTTGCTCGGCACCACGCTGGAAGCGGGCACGCTCGAACTGGGCACCACCACCGCCCTCGGAACCGCCGCGCTGAGCGTGACCGGCAGCGCCACGTTGCGTGCGGGCGCGGCGGCGCTCGCCCCGGCCAATAACGTGAACCTCGGCAATGGGGTGACCGCGACCGTGGATGCGCAGGCGCATACCCTCATCCTCGCGGGCCTCGTGAGCGACACGGCAGGCAACGGCGCGCTGACGAAAACCGGCAGCGGCACGGTCGTCCTCGCGGGCACGAACACCTACGGCGGAGTGACCACCGTCAGCGCGGGCACGCTCGGCGTGGGCGATGTGCAGGACGGCGGAATCCCGAGCAGTATCGGCCAGTCGTCGGCGGTGGCCGGCAACCTCGTGGTCAACGGCGGGACGCTGAGCTATACGGGGGCCGGGGCGTCCACCAACCGGCTTTTCACCATCGGCACCGCCGGCGGGACCATCGCGGCCTCCGGGAGCGGCGCGCTGTCTTTCACCGATGTCGCACCGCTCGCGCTCACGGGCACGAACACGGCGCGCACGCTCACGCTTGCCGGCACGAGCGGCGCGTCGAACACGCTGTTTCCGGCGCTCGGCGACAACGGCCTCGGCGCCACTTCGCTCGTCAAGAGCGGGGCCGGTACCTGGCAGCTCTCGGGGACGAATACCTTCACCGGGCAGACGGTCATCAGCGGCGGCACCCTCGCGCTGGGCCATGCGCTTGCGCTGCAAAACAGCACGCTGAACTACAACAACCAGGGCGGTGCGCTCAGCTTCGGCCCATTCACCGCGGTGACCCTGGGCAACCTGACCGGCGGGCAACTGCTCGCCCTGAACAATGATTCCGCGCAGGCCGTGACCCTGACCGTGGGCAATGCGCAGACCTCCACTTTCTCCGGCGCGCTGACCGACGGCCTGGCTGTGGGCAGCTCGCTGATCAAAATCGGCAACGGCACGCTGAACCTAAGCGGGGCCAATGCCTACACCGGCGTGACCACCGTGAACGGCGGCACGCTGGCGCTGAACGCCGCGGGCATCATCAACGGCGGCGCGGTGCAGGTGAACGCCAACAGCACGCTGACCGTGAACGGCGGCACACTCACGGCGAGCGCGGCGGGCAACGTGGCCAACGCGGTCGCCGGGCCGGCTACTTTCAACCTCTCGTCCGGCAGTGCCACCTTCAACGGCGGGCTGAACGCGGTCGGCAACCAGAACCAGAACTGGCTTATCAACGCCACCGGCGGCACGCTGACGGCGGCGAGCCTGACCCTCGGCCGCTCGGCCTTGAGCTACACCGTGGAACCGACCGCGGGGGCGACAGCGACCGGGCTTTACATCAACGGCGCGACCGTGTCCGTCGCCGGCGGGCTGACTCTGGGCAACGGCAACAATTCGAATTCCTCGGTGAGCGCGCGAATCGACAGCGGGAGCCTGACCGTGGGCGGCACCACGAGCATCGGTCTGAGCAATGGAGGCCGCTGGTCGGTTCTTGACGTGAATGGCGGAACCTTTAACTCCACGGATACGATCAACGGCGTCTTCATCGGAGCCCCGCAGATAGGGAATGCCCTACTTTTAGTCCGGGCGGGGACAGCGACCGTGGAAGGCATCAAGCTGGGCCAGGCGGCCAGCGGCACGAGCGTCATCAATCTGACCGGGGGCTCCCTGTACCTCGGCAGCGGCGGCATTGTCCAAAATTCCGCCGTGCTCTCGGTCATCAAACTCGCGGGCGGCGTGCTCGGGGCGAAAGCCGACTGGGCCTCCACCGTGGACATGCAAATCGGCACGGCGACCGTGCAGGCGGCGGACGCCTTGAACGTGGCGCACAACATCACCCTCGGCGGGGCGTTGACCGGCGCTGGCGTTTTGACCAAAACCGGCGCAGGCGTGCTGACCCTCAACGGCGCGAACACCTACACCGGCGTGACGCTGATCAACGCCGGCACCGTCAATGCGAACGCCGACACCGGGCTCGGCGATCCGGGCAACGGCGTCGCCCTGCAAAATGGGGCCGTGCTCCAGGCCGGCGGCGCGCTGACCACGGCGGTCCGCACCCTGTCCTTCGGGCCCGGCGGCGGCACCATCGACACCAATGGCAACGCCGTCGTCCTCGCTGCCGGCAGCACCGTGACCGGCACGGCGGTCACCAAAACCGGCCTCGGCACGCTGACCCTGGCCGGCACCCAGACCTACGCCACGCTCAATGCCGACGGCGGGGTGACCAACGTAAACAGTGCCCTCGGCACCGGCAGCACGGTGCTCAACGCCAACGCGACGGTGAACCTCAACGCCAGCCAGACGCTCGGCGCGCTGAACATCGCAGGCGGGGTGACCGTGACTTTCGGGGACGGGCTGGCTTTCGCCGGTGCCCCGGACAAAGTGGCGGGCCTCGGCGGCGGTGGGGCCGTGGTGCCGGAGCCCGGCGCGGCCGGTTTGCTGCTCGTGGGCGCGGTCGGGCTGCTGGTCCGGCGGCGGCGGAGCTAGGCGGCCGGCTGGGTGAAAAAGAGCTACGTTTGACCTGAGTGATACAGGGCAGGGGTGCCTGCGCGGCTGGCTTGGGCAGAAGAAGGTTACGGGTATAGCAAATAAAACGAAGACATCCTTCGGGGTGCGCGTAATCTTTGCTTGCAATCAAATTATCACCCCCCGGCGTTTTGCTTCAGTTTCCCGTAAAGGGCTTCTGGGGACTTGCGCCGAGAGTTTTTTCCCCAAACTCCGCCCCTCACCCCACCCACCCCATGCGCACTCCCACCAAAACCCCTTCCAAACTCCAACCGTTGGGCATTTCCTTGGCTCGTCTCCGCTCCGCCGCCGCCGTCGTAGCCACGCTCATGGCCGCAGTGCCCGCCTCGCAAGCGGCCACGGTCAATTGGGACGGCAACGCGATCCCGACTCCCGGCGACGGCTTTCTATGGACCAATCCGTTGAACTGGGACTCCGGTTTCCCGCCATTCGCCAGCGATGACGCCGTTTTCGGCAACCCGCTCGCCACGGTTGGCACCATCCTGCTGGGGGGGAATCAGACGGTAAATTCCTTGGCGGCCACCGAAAGTTACACGCTCGGCGCGTACGGGACCAATCAGGTGCTGACGAACACGAGTGGTAACATTGCGGTGACGACGGGCGATTTTCTGACCATTAATGCGTCGTACGGCGGAAGCAGCGGGATCAATCTCACGGGCGGCGGGTCGCTGTTTATGAACCACCCGCTGCCGTCCTTCCTCGGCAACATCTCCATCGACGGGGCGGGCACCACGCTGGTCTATAAGTCGGACATGGTGTACCCGCAGTACAACGGCGTGGGCAGCGCCCAGGGTTTCGGGCGCGGCGACTGGCTGACGCTCGGCTACACCACGGTGACCAAGACCATCACGCTGTCGAACGGCGGTGAGTTCAAGTATCTCGGCGCCGGCAACAACCCCGAAGCCAACTACAAGAACATTCTCATCGGCACCGGCGGCGGCACGCTCAATCTTGCGGCGGGTTTTACCCACCTGAACCTCGACGACGTGGGGCAGCTCGCGAACTCCGTCGGGAGCACCTTTACGCAGCGTGGGAATGGACGCCTGACCATCGGCGGGGCCATGGCTGACGCGAATACGCTCGCAGGTGACGTGGTCATAAGCGGGGGGATTTTCGAGCTCGCCCGCCTGCAAGGCGGCGTGACCACCGCGAACACCCGTTTCGCCGGCGTGACCGGGACGACTTCGACCACCGTAGGGACGAACACCCTGACCATCAACGCCGGCGGCGCCGTTATGCTCAATAACGGCACCATCGGCAACCTCGACGTGGCCACAGTCATCCTGAACGGCGGCATCCTCGCCACCCAGGGCAACACGCACCACATCGGCGTTCTAACCCAAGGCGGGGCGACTCCAGCCAGCACACTGCAAATCAACGGCACGACTTCCACGATGATGACCCGCGACCTGTTTGGGGTGCAGACGGGGCGCAATTTTTTCATCAACTCCGACCTCACCGGTGCGGGCGTGCTGAACATCCTCCCCTCGACTCAGAATGCCAGCGCCAGCCGCATCGTCCTTCAGCGCGCGGTGGCCTCGACCTTTAGCGGCACGTTCAAATTGTTTGAAAACGCCAACCTCGAGCTGAATCCGCGCGCCAATGTGGTGGTGGATACAGGCAAATTGATGGCTGACGGTGACCTCGAATTTGCCGGCTGGGGCAGCACCTTGGATTTGCGCGACAGCGATGGTGCGACGGCCAACGTGAAGGACTACAGCACCAATGAAATCACCATCTCGAGCACACAGGCCGGCTCGCTGAATTCCATCGCCATCGGTCGCGCCACCGCGGCCACCGGCACCGGCCACCTTATCAACTTCGGCACCCTGACCATGGGCACGAGCCGCCTCGCCTTTGCGGCTCAAGGCACGACAAGCAGCTACCAGTCTGGTCTGGCCGATACCGCCAGCATCCGGGGCAATGCGGTCATTGAAATGCGGAGCAACGCTACTGCCGGGCAGGCGCAGACCCTCGTCCTGAGCAATCCCGTCGCTCTGACCGAAGATGCGGCCGGGCGCAGCCTCACCCTGATCAAAACCGGCGTCGGCACCTCCGTGGCCGCGGACGTCATTGCGGGTGGCAGCATCAGCATCTCGAATCTCGAAGTAGCGACGGGCAATCTGATTCTCCGCGGGGCCAGCGGAGCCATCACCACCGCCTTCGGCGGCGCGGCTCCCACCATCACGGTCAACGGCGGGGCCAATTTCACGAACGGTCTGCCCACGTTTGGCACCCTCAGCCTCGACAGCAACGGAGCCCATGTGGTTGGCTCGACGACGGTGATCGCCGCGGCGAATAACAACGACCGCATCGCGGACAGCGCGATTCTGAACATGCGCTCGAATTCCGTGCTCCGGCTCACCTCGCTGAGCAACACGCAGACCACGGAAACCGTCGGCACGACCAATGTCAGCGGCCATGCCACCTTTGACGTCGTCAAAAGCGGCACGCCCGCCGCCCCGGTCGCGCTCACACTGACGGCGTTGAACATGACCGGCACGGGGCCGACGGCGAATTTCACCGGCACCACGCTGGGCATCGCGGGTGGAAATTCCTCACGCATCGTCATTCCCGGCACCGCTCTCGGCTTCATGGGGGCGCAGTTTCACTCCGGCAATGAGTGGGCCAAATATGACAACACCCTCGACAATGGATTTGAACTGGGCGTGACGCCGTTTGTCGCCGGAGATTACAACGCGACCAACACGGCGGAAGCGACATGGCTCGCCGGGCAGCAGGTCAAACTGAATGCCGCCGTGGGCGCAACGCTGACGGCCAACCGGAGCGCGGACCGAATCAACACGCAGATCACCGCCGCCAATCAGGCGGTCAACGTCAGCGGATTTGTCCTCACACTCGCCCAAGGCGGCATCCTCAACTCGGCCACGACCGTCGGCTATATCGATGGCGTGACCGGGACGGCCCCCGGCGCTAACGCGGGCCTTACTGCTGGCACCATCGCGCCCGCAAAGCTCTACGTTTACAACACCAACCAAATCGACATCCGCACCCCCATCCGCGACAACCTCGGCCTCGACGGCGTGATCGGCGGCGGCGACGACAACATGGTCGATTTCGTCAAGAGCGGCTCCGGCACCGTGCGCCTCACGCACCAAGGGCTCGCCGTCGGCACGGGGGTCGCGGCCATCACGCCTTTCACGGCGGCGACTTGGACGAGCACCCTGACCGGAAGCTGGATCATCGACGACGGCCGGCTCGAAGTGCACCGTGGCCAGTTCCTCGGCGGTCGCCCGGTGATCCTGAATGGCGGCCATCTTGAAATCAACCAGCCGGTTTCCAACGCCAATACCGACTCCATCATTCCGAACTGGGGCAACAACATCACCGTCAACGGCAATGCGACCATCGCCAGCGACGACAACGGCGAAACCGACGACGCCAGCGGCGGTGACCGCAACCTGGTAAAACTCGGTTCCCTGATCATCAACAACGGGGCCATCCTCGGCCTCGGACAGTTCAGCCAGAGCGACATTGCCTTTATGGGCGGGGCCACTTTCAACGGTAACCCAACTCTGACCGGAGTGGGGCGCAGCGATGCGAACTGCTCTGAGATCATCAACGGAGTGCTCGCGGGCACCGGCTTCACCATCGCCGGCTACAATCCCAACTTCGGGGCGCTGGAACTCGGCGGCACGGTAACGGACACCGCGGCCAACACCTACGACGGCATCATCACCATCTTTAATGGCACGGTGCGCGTGAATAAGGCGAATAACGTCACCGCTATCACCGACGGGGCGGCGTCCGAAGACGTCATCATCAATGGCGGCACGCTGGCGTGGGGCACCGGCCAGCACGGCGACCTCCTGACCACGAACAACGTCACGCTGACGAATAACGGCGTCGCTCTCGGCATCACCCCGATGTCGCCCGCCGCGATCAAAGCCGCGGGTCAGAACCAGATCGCCGACACCGCGACCATCACTCTGCTTGCCGGCACCTTGGGCGAAGGGGATCGCTTTAATAACGAAGTCTTTGGCACCCTCAATCAAAAGAGCGGCACGCTGAACACGGGCCTCGGCACCATGGAAATCACCACCGTCAATGTGACCGGCGGCGGCCTGAACATTGACCGTAGTGGCACCTTCAAGGCCGGCACGCTCAATCTGCTCCCCGGCGCCTATTCCCCCGGCGTCACCACGGGCATTGCTTCTCCCGGCCTGGTCACCACCTTGGAAATCGGCGCGGGCGGGCTCACCATGACGGGTCAGAACATCACCGTCGGCTCAGGCAGCAGCGGCAACGTCGCCGGGGCCGGCGCGGTGCTGAAGCTGGGCGGCAATGTCACCGTCACCAGCAGCACCCTGCTTGGCAACGCCACCAATACCGGCATCTATATCCAGCTTGGCAGCAGCTTCCGCGAAATCGGGACCAGCCGCACCGACCTGGCCGGCGGCGTCCGCGACTTTAACATCGCCCCCGATGTGCAGTTCTACATCACCACCCCGCTCGTCAATGGCGGCCTGACCAAGAGCGGCAATGGCGCACTGAATCTCGAACCCTATCAGGTCAGTTCGTTTGCCGGCCCGATCACCGTCAACGGCGGCGTGCTGGCGGCCCGCGGCGATGGCGCTTTTGGCACCAGCGCCGGCGGCGTGACGGTCAATAGCGGCGGCACGGTGAAACTCGAAAGCAGTTGGGTCTATGGCGACAGCTTCACCATCAGCGGCCCGGGCGCCACCGTCCCCGGCGAGGTGAACGTACGTGAAATCGGCGCCCTCATCAGCGACACCGGCACGAACCGGATCACGGGCGCGGTGGCCCTCGCGGCGGATGCGACCATTGCCTCGAACATCGTCATGGATCCGTCCGTCACGCCCGGTGCCGGCGGGGCTCCGGCGAAGATCAGCAACCTGGTGATCGCCAGCCCGCTCGGCATCACCGGTGCGTCCACCCTCACGCTCTCGGGGCATGGCGACGGGGTGGTGGTCAACGGCCTCAACACCACCGCGGGCGGACTCGTCAAAAACGGCGCGGGCCGCTGGACGATCACCAATGCGAGTGCCTACGTCGGCGACACCACCATCAATGCCGGCAACCTGCGCATCACCAACGGGGCGGCGCTGGGCACGACGGTCGGCACCACCACCGTTTATGGCGGCGCGCTGGAATTGGACGGCGGCATTTCCTCGGCTGAGCCCCTGAAGCTCTACGGGGACGGCTCGAGTGTGCAGAGCGGCGCCGTAGTCAACGTCAGCGGCGCCAACACGCTCACCGGAGCCATTACGCTGGGTGCGAATGCCACGCTGCGCTCCAGCAGTGGCTTGCTTTTCCTGGGGGCGGCGGCGACCATCACGGGCGTAGATTTTGCACTGACGCTCAGTGGCAATGGCAACGGCAGCATTGCCGGTAACATTTCCCTCGGATCGATCGGTGCCGGGGACGCCATCACCAAGAGTGGCCGGGGCACTTGGACCCTCGCCGGCCTATCCAGCTTCAGCGGCAGCACCGCCGTCAACGCCGGCAACTTGAACATCACCTCTGCCGGAGCCGCCCTCGACCCGCTTTCCTCCCTGAACATGGGCGGCGGCAATATCACGGTGAGCGGCGCGGCGCAGACCGTGGGCGCCCTGAATCTCGCCAGCGGCGGCAGCGGGGTCAGCGGCGGAGCCGGACTGACCGTAGGCAGCATTTCGCGCAATGCGGGTGCAACGGCGACCTTTGCCGGCTTGGTAAATGCCGCCAGCTCGACCAACACCAACGGCATCCTCGGCAGCCACGCCACCGTCGGCAGCGACTGGGCGACCCTGAATGGCAGCTTCAACGTGGTGGCCTTCACTGGCTACGTCGCGCTGGATGCCGGGGCGGCGACGGTGACGGACAATTCCAGCCTTGCGCACTTCACGCCCCTGGGCGTTTCGCCGACGCGGAACTCGCTGAAAATCACCGGCGGCAGCGGCCTCGACCTTGGGGCGAACAATCTCACGCTCAGCTCCGGCGGCCTTATGTATGCCGGCAGCGCGCCCGCGGCCATCGGTGGCACGGGCACTCTTTCCGCCAGTACGGCAGCCGACGAGGTCATCCTCAACGTCTCGGGCAGCGGCACGCTCGACATCGCCGCGCCGGTCATCGGCTTTGGCAGCGGCAGCCTCACGAAGACCGGCAATGGCACGCTGGTGCTGAGCGGCAACAGCGGCTACAGCGGTTCGGTTAATATCAATGGCGGCACCCTGTCGATTGTCGGCCCTGGCGGCACTAATCATCCGAACGCCCTGGGCACCTCAACGGGCCCGCGCAATCTGAACATCAACGGCGGCACCTTTGAGGTCGTCGGCGGCGATTACGATTCCGGAGCGACTAACATGTACTACGTGATCGGCTCGGCGGGCGCGACGATCCGATCTACCCTCGGCTCGATCATCCACATCAACGACGGCTTGGGCGGGGCGGCAGTCAGTCCTTTTCAGTTGTCGGGCGCAGGTGACATAACCTTCTCCGGTGGCGGGCGCTACAATATGGCGAACGGTGCGCCGACTTTCCCGAATTTCACCGGCAACATCACCGTTGAAAGCGGCATCCTGACGACCGGCGCAACCGGCACCGTCGGCGGCCGGCCCGAGCAGACCATCACCCTCAAGGCTGGCAGCGCACTGATCAACCAGGCGAATTTCGCCCTCGGTCTTAACGGCTTGCCGAACAACCTCATCGTCGAGGGTGGCGTCGAGCTTTACGGACTGAGTGGCAGTCGCGCCTTCGCGGGGAACGTCCAGTTCTCCGGGACCAATACCATCGCCCTCTTGGAGCGCGACTTGCTCGCCTCGGAGCGCCAGCTCTTTTTCAATGGCCGGGTCTCCGGCACCGGCGTCACGCTGAACGTCTTCGGGGTGGTCAATAACACCCCGATGTATCTGGCCGGGGGCTCGAACGACCTGACCGGGACGATCAATCTCAATCCCAACGCCGTGCTGGAAGTTCGCACACCGGGTTCGCTCGGGCAGAATAACGGCGATGTCACGGTCAATTTGAACGGCGCCAACTCCCGCCTCTTGCTGCGGAGTTACCAGAACGCGGACTACCACGCCAATGTGACCGTGAGCAACCATGCGGAAATCAATTCTGACCGCCTCGTGAACTATGCCGGCGGTGCGAATCAGTTGCTGACCATCAACAACCTCAGCTACACGGCAGCGGACAAGATCCTGACCGTCGCCGGCGGCAACACCTACATGACCCGGGTGGCCGGCACGGCGACGTTCAGTGCCAACGCCATCCTCAATGCGACCGGCAACATCCTCTTTGAGAACGGCCTCGCCTTCACCGGCGGAGCGACCAATCTCGACAAGCGCGGCGGAGGCTCGGTGGTGCTGCGCGGCGCGGCGAACCAGACCGGCACGACCATCATCCAAGGAGGCCTCGTGCAGTTGCAAAACGGCGGCACCTTGCTGAACACGAGTTCCATCGAACTGCGCGGCGGTGAACTGCGCATCGACAACAGCGAGGTCGCCAATGCTGACCGTCTCAATGACGCGGGCAACATCATCCTCGGCGGCGGTGTACTCCGCATCACCGGCGTCGAGACGACCCTGCCGACGATCACGGCGGTGGGCGGCACGACCCAGATCATTAGCAACCCGGCCAGCGAAACCGTTCCCGTGCCGCTCGTCCTCACCGGCTTCACCCGGGCGCTCGGCTCGGTGGTGCAGTTTCAAAGTCCCGACATCGGCGCCGGTTCGCTGGCCGTCGGTGCGACGACGAACACCCAGTCGCGCATTGGTTCACGCATCTTCATACCCGGCCAGGTGAATACGACTCAGACCATCCCCGGCTTGCTCGGCAGCAACAGCCTTGACTTCGTCCAGTACGACGGCACCACGCTCGACAACGGCGTGGCCTTGGGCGTGCGCGACATGCGCAACCCAGGCACCGTCACCTCGCCGTCGAACTATACCAACGACCCGGCCGAAACGGCCTTCAATGATACGGTCATCGCCCGCCTTACCAATGGCACCGATACCACCACGGTCACTACGACGTTGACGGCAAACCGCGCTTTGGAGGCGATCAAGGTGGAGACCGGCGGGACGGCCCGCATCCGCGCCATTGCCTTGGGTGGTTTCCAGCTTCGCATTGAAGGCGCCGGCATCCTGGATGTGAGTGCCACTACCCACACCTTCAACGTCACCGGCACCGGTTCACTCACCGCCGGACCGGCTGTTCCCGGCGTCCTCCCCGCGGAACTCTTCCTAGGGGGCACCGGCATCATGAATATCAATTCCCTGATCGTGAACAACGGTGCGCAGCCCCTGGCTCTCGTCAAAACCGGCACAGGCACGGTGAACCTTGGCGGTTCAGTGGCGAATACCTACATGGGCGGAACTTATGTCGATACCGGCGTCCTCAACCTGACCGTCAACAACGCCCTCGGGCCGGTGAGTGCGACCAATAAGGTTTTCCTCAACGGCGGCACGCTCCAGTTTAACATCGCGAGCGCCAGCAGTGGAGTAGCTCTGGGCGGACTTGGGCATAACGTCACGGTTGGCGCCAATTCCACCATCATTGCCGATAACGGCGCGCTGGCAGGCATTAACAACAGTCTCGATCTCGGCGGCCTCGCCATTACCGGGCCCTACACTTTGGGCGTGCGCGGCTTTGACAGCATGGATGTGAGCTTCACCGGCACCCATAACTTTGCCGGGGTGCCGACCATTGACTTGGCGCAGGCGGGCAGCGGCAGCAATCCGAACACCGTCGGCACGGAAACTTTTCTGACCATTGGCGGAGCGATCACCGGCTCGGGCTTTTACGTCACCTCATCGGGCAGTGCCGACAATACCCAGGCCCGGCTGCGGATCGGCAGCGGGGCGGCCGACGCGGCTAACAACACCTACACCGGGAAACTGACCACCCTCCAAGGTAACTTCACGGAGGATACGTTCGTGGAATTGAACAAGGGCAATGTGGGTAACCCCATTGCCATCACCGGCGACCTCGAACTCAATGGCGGCACGGTCCTCTACAACTTCGACAACCAGATCGCCGACGGCAGTAACATCGTGAACAACCGCGGCATTCTGAACTTCAACGGCAAGAGCGACACCATCGCCTCGGTCAACATGCGCGGCGGCGGCATCATCACCAACCCGACGACTCTCGTGCAGCCTTTCAACGCGGTCAGCATCACGGGCGACCTCGAAGTTACCGGCTACGACGACTTTGGCGGGGTCACCACCGGCTTCACCGTGGGTAACAACTCGACCGTCACGGTCGGCGGACAGATTCGCATCGGCACCTTTGGCCGCATTCACCTGGCCGAGGGCCAGACCGGGGCGGTGCTCAATGTAAACGGCGGCCTGCAGATGACCGGCGCTTTGCTCAGCCAGAATAACGGCGCGGGGGCCAATATCGTGCGCTTGAGCAGCGATGTGTCCACCTTCGCCTCAGTCAGCGTGTCGCGCATTGGCAACTCCCTGGACTCCGACACCTATCTCGAACTCAACGGCACCCGCATCTTCACCGTTGCGGACGGCGCGGCGGGACTGGATCTCAGTCTCAGCACGGTCATCCGCGACAGCACGGCCCCGGTGGCCGTCGGCGGACTGACCAAGGTGGGGCCGGGGGTCATGCAGATAGAGGGCGGGGCCTCGGGCAATTCCTACACTGGCCCGACCGTGCTCAACGAAGGCAAGATCGTGCTTAACAAGAATGCCGGGGTCAACGCCACCGGCAACGGCTCGGCGGCCAATACCCTGACTCTCGGTGACGGCGCGGGCGGAGCCAAGGCCGACCAACTGATCCTGCGCGCGAGCAATCAGATCGCCGATCCGACGGCTGTCACCATCCTGAGTTCCGGCCTGCTTGATCTCGATACCTTTAATGCGAGCGAAACCATCGGCGACCTCATCGGGGCCGTGGGCAGCGCCATCACACTCGGGCCGACCAGCGTCCTGACGGTGGGGACGGCCACGGCGGCGACGACCTATGCCGGCAGCATCGAGGGTGGGGGCACGCTGACCAAGCAGGGGACCGGAGCACTCAACCTGACCGGCGCGCTGAATGCGTGGACGATCAATGCCAATGCCGGCACGACGAACGTCGGCACGAACGCCAACTATGCGGTCTTCAACGCGAACGCGACGACCAACTTCTCCGTGAGCCAGACCCTGACCGCGCTGAACATCGCGGACGGCGTGACGGTAACCTTCGGCGATGGGCTGCCCTTCGCCGGAGCACCGGACAAGCTCGCTGGCTTCGGCGGGAGCGGGGCCGTCGCGGGCACTGGGGTGGTGCCGGAGCCCGGCTCGATGGGGCTGCTGCTGGTCGGTGCGTTGGGGCTGCTCGGGCGCCGGCGGCGGCGCTAGGCCGCAGCGGGCTTTTCGCAGGCAAAAAGGGCGGGGGGAATGGTGCGAAGCCGTGGCGCACGGCAATGCGGCAGTGCGCGCTGCCAGAGTCTGCGGAATCGCAGGGCGGGGTTCTTTTGACTTGCGTAATTTGGCCGCGCGGCGGATTCGTCGTGCAGTTCCCCGCGCTGTTTTGGCGAGCGCGGGTCTGAGCCCGCCGCAGTGTTTGCCACCCGCACCCATTATCCCCCTATGAACACGAAACGCATTCTCTCCCGCAGCGTCGCGACGCTGCTCGCCCTCACGCCGCTGCTCGCGCCGGGCGCCGTGGACACGCTCACCGGCGCTGGTGCAGCCACGCAACCGGGCGTCTCGTGGGCGCCGACCACCGCGGCCGGCGGCACCGTGGGCGTGTGGAGTCTCGGCGCGGGCACGGTTCCCAGTAACGTGGACAATGTGGTGATCGCCGCGACCGGTCTCGTGGACATCCGCGGGTCGGCGGCGATCTGGCCCAGTCATTCCACCGAGATTCAGGATCTTGCTTTCAACAGCACCGCGGCGGTGACGCTGAATAACAACAGCAGCTCGCAGGACATGCTGCTCATCCTCAACGGCGGGCGCGGTGCGGGCGTGCCGCTCATCTCGACGGCGGGCAATTTCGCCTACACCATCCAGGGTCCCGGCAGCAACGCCACGGCGCACCCTTTGCGTCTGCAACTCAAGGCGAGCGGCGAGATCAGCGTGGCGGCCAATACGCTCACCATCAGCAGCGAGATCAGCGAAAGCGGCGGCGCGCGGAGCCTGAGCAAGACCGGGGCTGGCGTGTTAATTCTCAGCGGAGCGAGTTCTTTCACCGGCGGAGTCACGGTGAGCGCTGGCACCCTGCAGGTGAGCAATGTTACCGGCCTCGGCACCGGCGCAGTGGTGGTCAACGGGGCGCAGCTTGCGGTGCAAAACCTCACCATCGCCAACAACGTGACGCTGAACGGTGGCACCCTCGCCACGCGCAGTGGCGACCTTGGGACTTTCGCCGGCACGGTCACGGTCAGCGGAAACTCGTTCATTGCGCTCAAGAGTTACTCCACGCCGGCAAATTCCCAGAGCATCACGATCAGCGGCCAGCTTGCCGGCGGTGGCAGCCTCGACCTTTCCGGCAATAACACGGGCGGCAATGGTGGCGGCAATGGCGGGGGCAAGGCGCTGGTCCTGACCAACGTCACAAACAGTTACTCCGGCACCTTCAATGTCCTCGCCAATCAAATCCTGCGCAGCGCGCCGGCGGTGACGGGTAACACGCTGGGGACGGGCGCGGTCAATTTGAACGGCGGCACGCTGCAACTCCGTGACGACGGCACCGGCAGCGGCGCCACTTTCAACTACAATAACAATGTGACCGTCGCGGCGTCGGGCACGATCGACGTGGATCATGTGGGCGCGAACCTGGGTAACACCTTTCAACTCGGCACCCTGAACATGGCCGCCGGGCAGACGCTGACTGCCACGGGAGCTAACAGCTACATCGTGCGTTTTGGCGGTGCGACGACGCTGAATGCGGGTACCGCTTTCAACCCCGCCTCCGCGCCCCTGGTGCTCGCCGGTGCGGTGGGCGGTGCGGGGGACCTCACCATGGCGGGCAGCGGCACCCTCCAACTCGAAGCGGTGAACAGCTACACCGGCCACACGAACGTCAACGCGGGCACGCTCACGCTCCTCGGCTCCATCGCCAGCAGCCCCGGCATTCATGTGGCGGCGGGCGCAACGCTGGATGTCACGGCGGCGGCGGGCGGCTTCACGCTGGGCGGTGCGCAGACGCTGACCGGCGCGGGCAGCGTGACGGGCGCGGCGACGGTGGGCACTGGCGGCACGGTGCGGCCGGGGGACGGCGCGGGCCTCGGCACGCTGAGCCTGGCGGCCCTCGCCTTTGGCACCGGCGCGGGCCACACGGCGGCAGTGAGTTTCATCAATAACACCGCCCCGGCGCTGCTCAATGTGACCGGCCTCAACGGCCTCGCAGCGAATGGCGGCGCGAACAGCGTCTCGGTCAATCTGCCCGGGGCGGCTCCGGCAGTGGGCACTTACACGCTGATCGACTATGCGGGCGCCATCGGGGGCACAGGCTTCGCCGCCTTTAAGCTCGGCACGGTGCCAAACCGGCTCGTGGCCAGCCTCGTGCACAACCTGGGCAACACCTCGATCGACCTCACTGTTACCGGCATGGACTTTCCCATTTGGAAAGGCGCGCAGAGCACCGAGTGGAGCACCGCCGCCATCGCACCGGCCAAGAACTGGGTGCTCAACTCGAACAACGCGACCGGCACGGATTACCTGGCCAATGACAGCGTCACCTTCAACGACCTCGCCACCACCACGACGGTGAATGTGAGCGTGGCTGATGTGACTCCGGCATCGGTGGTGTTTGGCAATGTGACCAAGGACTATGTGATCACCGGCACCAAGGCCATCACGGGTGCGGGAACTTTCACCGTCAATGGCGGCGGCAAGGTAACGGTGAGTAACACTAACAGCTTTACCAGCGCGCCCAGCCTCTTGGCCGGCATCGTGAGTGTGGCGGCGGTGGCCAATGGCGGCGTGAACAGCCCGCTCGGCGCGGGCACCGCCCTGGTGTTTGGCGGCGGCACGCTGGAGTACACCGGCGCGGGTGGCAGCACCGACCGCGCGGTCACGCTCGGCGTCAGCGGGGGCACCGTGAAAACCGGCACGCCTTTGACCATGAGCGGGGCGGTCAGCGGCGTGGGCACGCTCACCAAGACCGGCAACGGCACCCTCACCATCACCGCGGCGAATACGTACGGCGACACGGTCATCGCCGCCGGCACCCTGCAGGTCGGCGCGGGCGGTACCACCGGCACGCTCGGCACGGGCGCGGTGACGAATGACGGCGCGCTCATTTTCGACCGCTCGGATGCGGCGCCCGTCGTGACCGGCACCATCCAGGGCACGGGCAGCGTGACTAAAAACGGCTCGGGCACCGTCACGCTCGGCGGACCCGGGGCCAACAGCTACGCCGGGCTGACCACCGTCAGCGCGGGCACGCTCATCGCGGGCAAAGCAGTGGGCGTCACCGCCATCTCGGGCGATCTCCTCATCCAGGCCGGCGGAGCCTTTCGCTACGCGGGCAACAACGTCAGCCACCAAATCGCCGACACCGCCTCCATCACGCTGACCGGCGGCACCTTCGGCGACACCGTGGCCGCCGGCCCGACCAATCCCGGCGCCACCGACACCGTGGCGAATTTGACCGTCGCGGGCGGCTCCTTCTTCACGGGCCGCAATGCGACCCTCGCACCCTTTACGGTCACCGGCCTCCTCGACATCACCGCGGGGGCCGTCCTCGCCCAGCGCGGCGGCGGGCTTTCCGCCGGGACGGTGCATTTCTCCGGCGGCTCGCTGAACCTCGATGGCGGCAGCACCACGGCCGGCCAGGAGAGCCGGCTCACCGTGGGCGCGGGCGGCCTCGTGCTGACCGGCGCCACCATCAATCTGAACGCCGGCCCGAGCGCCGTCACCGCGACCTCGGTGGGCAGCATCATCAGTCTCGGCGGCGATCTGACCTCCACCGGCACGAGCAGCTTTGCGCGGCAAAACCCCGCGCTCTCGACGGCCAAGGTCGATCTCGGCGGCGGGACGCGCACGGTCAGTGTCACCGGCATCCTCACCATCGGCAGCGCGGGCGCGCCCATCGAGATCACCAATGGCGCGCTGACCAAGGCGGGCGCAGGCGTCCTGAACCTCGCCGGCGCGCAGACCTACAGCACCCTCCAGACGGCCAGCGGGGTGACCAATCTGGACGGCGCCCTCGGCACCGGCACCTCCACGCTCGACGCCAACGCGACGACCAATATCTCCGTCAGCCAGACCCTCGCCGCGCTTAACATTGGCGCGGGCGCGACGGTTACTTTTGGCGACGGCCTGGCATTCGCCGGCGAGCCGGAGAAACTGGGCGCACCCGCGCTGGTGCCCGAGCCCGGCGCGCTCGGGCTGCTGCTGGCCGGCGGGCTCGGCCTGCTCGGGCGGCGGCGGCGCTAGCTCTTGTTCCGGTACCGCTCCCGAGTTCAGGCGCTGGGGGGCAAAGTTTTATCTGGCGTGGTTTCGCTTCAGGTGAAACGTTCTGCGCTTTCGCGGTTCCAAACCCCACCGCCTGTCCTCCATTCCCCCCATGAAGAAGAAACCGACTCGCTTTGTCGTGCCCTTGCTGGGCTCCATCGCCCTGCTGCTCACGCCCGCCCACGGGGTGGAAATTGGCAAGCTGCAAAATAACACCGCGCTGAATCTGACCGGCGCGTGGAATGGGGGCGTGGTGCCGGGGGTGGGGGATGTGATGGTTTGGAACAACCTGTACACCGCGCCCGGTGCCGTGGGCACACTCTCGCAACTCGGAGCGGATCTTTCGGTCCTGGGCTTGAAGGTAACCAATGTCGGCGGTGCGGCCAATGCGGTGACGACGATGGTTGGTTTTCAAAACACCTCGTCAGCCAATACGCTGACCATCGGGGCGGGCGGCATCGATCTGAGCGCGGCGACGCAGGCGCTGATGATCCAGTCGAAAGTGACCATCGGGGCGAGTCAGAACTGGGTGATCAACAACTCGAACACCAGCACCAATCCGGGCGGCTTCAACAATGGTGAGGATTTGGCGTTTCAGGCCTTCAGCGGCACCACCACGGCAGCCAATACCGCTTTCAACCTCGGCGGCAATACGGTCACGACCTCGGGCACTGGGCAGGTCACAATCACGTCCGGCTACGCGCTGGCGAACGGCACGATCAACATTGGCAACAACCTCTTCCTCATCGGGGGCGGCAATAGCCGACTCACCACCGTCGGCGCGGACGTGAATCTGAATGTGGCGAGTGGGTCGACGCTGCATTTTCAGAGCAACTCCGCGGCGGTGACCTCCGCGGCGAATATTACGCTGAATGGCGGGACACTGAAGCTGGTCTCCAACAACGCCACGAACCTCGTGACCATCAACGGAACCGTGAATGTCGGTAGCGCCAGCACGCTGCTGGTCGGCAACAACGTCGGCAACGGCAGCGTGCTGATCACCGCCGCGGGCGCCGGGCTGATGCTCAATGCCAGCCTCACGGGCGCCGCCAACCTCGCCGTCACCAACAACGCCTCGACGGCCAACGCGCTCATCCTCGCTGGCAACAACAGCGGCTACTCCGGCACGCTGACCTTGGGTGGCACGGCGGGGCGCGTCTCGCGGCTGACCTCCGCGAACGCCGGCAGCGCGGCGGCGACGTGGAATATCGCCAGCGGGCACACGCTCCAGATCAATGGCTTGAACGTGAACCTCGGCACGCTTGCCGGCGCGGGCACGGTTAACTCCTTCACCGGCGCGTCCACAATCAACGTCGGCGCGGGCACTTTCTCGGGCACGCTCACGAACGGCGCGGGTACGCTCGCGCTGACCAAAAACACCGCGGGCACGCTCACCCTCTCCGGCGGGAGCAGCTACACGGGCGCCACCACGGTGAGCGCGGGCACGCTGCTCGTCGCGCCCGGCACCTTGAGCGGCACCGCGGTAAGCGTGGCGGGCGGAGCGACCTACGCGGCGCAGGCGTCCTTCGCCGGCCTGCTCAGCACGGATGTGAACGTGGCCGCCGGCGGCACCATGCTCGCGCGTCCGCTCGTGGCGGGTGCGGGCAGCACCCTGCCGTCGCTCACGGTCGCGGCCACCGGCAGCGTGACCTTTGACACCGGGGTGCTCGGCAATCCCACCGCCGCTCCGCTGACTGCCACTATTTTCACGCCGACCGCCGGGACGACGCTGCGCTTCATCGGCTCGAACCTCGCGCCGGGCACCTTCCCCGCGCTCGCCTACTCAGGGGCGATCGGTGGCGGCGGTTTTGCAGGGCTCGGGCTCGCGCTGCCCTTCCGCATCACCGGCGGGCTGGTGAATAACGCCGGCTCCGTGGACGTGACCATCACCGGCACAGCCAAGCCCGCGTGGCGCGGGAACGTGAACGGCAACTGGAACATCGACACCGTGGGCGACGGCTCCGCCGGCACGGCCAACTGGCTCGCGGCGTCTGGCCCGAACACGTATGTCGAGGCTCTCGTCGGCACGGACTCGGCGGTGTTTGACGACACCGCGACGGGCACCAGGAATGTGACTCTGACGACCACGCTCACGCCCGGCGGCGTGGCGGTCGCCAACAGCGGGCCCGGCTACATCTTCAGCGGCACGGGCCGCATTACGGGGCCGGGTGCTTTGATCAAAACGGGGACGGGTGCGCTCACCGTCGTGAACACCGGCACGAATGATTTCACGGGCGGCGCTTTCCTCAGTGACGGCACCGTCACGCTCGGCGACGGCGCCACCGCGGGCGCGGGCACGCTCGGCACCGGCAGCGTGACGCTGAACGCGCCGGGCACGCTCGAGTTCAACCGCGCGGAGACCTTCACTTTCGCCAATGCCATTACGGGCACGGGCAGTTTGAAGAACAGCCAGGCCAGCACGGTCACGCTTTCCGCCGCGACCAATGTCAGCGCGGCGAACCTCGCGGCGGGCATGCTGCGCTTCACCGGCGGCGGTACGCTCAGCGGCGCGGTCACGGGCGCGGGCGCGCTCACCGTCGCGGGCGGCACGCTCCAGCTTAGCGGCAATGACGCAAACACCTTCGCCGGCCTGACCACCGTGAGCAGCGGCGCGCTGCAGCTCAACAAGACCGCGGGCGTGGATGCCATCGGCGGCAATCTGCTCGTCACCGGCACGGGCGGGCTGGCCTTTTTTCAGCCGAACCAGATCCCCGACGCCGCCACCGTCACGTACGACAAGACGATCAACGGCGGCAGCCTGACGTTTAACCAGATCGAGACCATCGGCGCGTTGACGATCCTCAACGGCCACGACACCGGAGCGCAGGTGCTTTCAAATACGGCAAGCTTCGGCTTTCAGGTGGCGGGCCTGGTGACGGTGCAAAACACGGGCGTCTATTCCGTGGCGAGCAACTCGTCGGCGGGCGTCGGCGGGCTAAACCTAAGCGGCTCCTCGACCGTGCGCGTTTCGGCCAACTCGAATCCCACCACCCTCAACGTCGGCGCGCTCGGCATCGCGGCGAGCGGCGGCACGATTCAGGTCGGGCAGGGCACCGGCGCGTTTGACGCGGTGCTGAACCTCGGCGGCGACGTGACCACCACGGGCAATCTCGCCATTACCGACGGCGGCTTCACCGGCGGCAATCTGCGCCAGCTTAATCTCGGCGCGACTCTCCACGCCTTCATCATCGCCACCGGCACCACCACCACCATTGCGCCGGACATCGCGGGCACCGGTGGCATTACCAAAGCCGGCAACGGCACCTTGCAGCTCACCGCCGCCAGCGCGAGCAACTACACCGGTGCGACCACGGTGTTGGCGGGCACCTTTCTCACCACGCCCGCGCAGACCGCGGCCAGCGTGAGCGTGGCCGGCGGCGCCACGCTGGGCGTGAATCTCGCGTTCGCCGGCACCACCCTCACCGCCACGGATGTGACCACCGCCGCCGCCTCCACGCTTCAGTTTGCCACCGGCGCGCTCGGCAATCCCGCCGCGCCCGTGCTGGCCGCGGGCGTCTTCACCATCGACGGGCCGACCGCCATCCGCCTCACCGGCACCGCGCTCACCTCGGGCACCGGCATCCCGCTCATCGGCTACACGTCGCTCGGCGGTACCGCGGGTTTTGCCGGGCTGTCCGTGGTGCTGCCCACGCGCCTCGCGGGCACGCTGATCAATAACCCCGTGGACTCGCGCGTGGATCTGGACCTCAGCGTGGAGCAGGCGAAATGGAGCGGCGGCGTGAACGGCAACTGGGACATCGATCCCGACGGCACCGGCGGCAGCGGCACGCTGAACTGGCGCACCACCGTCGCCAACACCGCGACCCGCTATTTTCAAGGCCCGCCGGTCAACACGGACACCGCGAACTTTGACGACACCGCCACCGGCACCACCACTGTGGCGCTGACCACCGCGCTCACGCCTGTGGCGACCGTCGTGAACAACGTGGCCAAGACCTACACCTTCACCGGCGCGGGCACGCTCGCCGGCGCGACTTCGCTGACGAAAAGCGGCGCCGGCACGCTCATCCTCACGAACGTGACGCCGTACAACCACACCGGCGGCACCGCCATCAATGACGGCACGCTCCAGGTCGGTGATGGCGTGACCCCCGGCGTCGGCGCACTGCCCAGCACCGCCGTGACCAACAACGCCACGGTGGTCCTGAACCGGCCCGATGACTTCACCGTCGCCACGACTGTCAACGGCTTGGGGCTGATCTCGAAACAGGGCGCAAACACCGCCACGTTTGGTCTCGCGACGAACTACGCGGGCGGCATCAACGCCGCGGCTGGCACGCTCGCTTTTTCCGCCGCCGGCAATCTCAGCGGCGCGGTAATGACGAACGGCGGCACGCTCCAGCTCAACGGCGGCGGCACGCTAAGTGGCTCGATCCTGCTCAGTGCCGGCAAAGTGAAACTGGCCGCCGGGGGCACCGTCAGCGGTGCCATGGGTGGCGCGGGCGAGTTCGAGGCCGCCGGCGGCACGGTGCTCATCAATGGCGGCACCGCGAACACCAACACCGGCCTCACCACCATCAGCGGCGGCACTTTGCAGCTCAACAAAGCCGGCGGCGAGGCCATCGCCGGCGACATCAGGATCACCGGCGCGGGCGTGCTGGCCATCCTCGGCACGGAGCAGATCGCCGACACCGCGACGATCAATTTCACCGGCACCTCCGCCGATGCCACCGTGGGCAGCACGGGTTTTGAAACCGTCGCCAATCTCATCTGCAATCCAAGCGTGGGCACCGGACAGTTCCAACTCCGCAACGGCTTCACCGTGGCCGGTATGGCTACGCTCAATGGCGGCGTGCTCGGCGTTTCCAGCGGCCACACCACCACGCTCAACGCCGTGAACATGACCGGCGGCATCCTGCGCATCGCGGGCAATACCGCGGCCTCCGTGATGAACATCGGCGCGGGCGGCATCACCGCGAGTGGTGGGGACATCCAGGTGAAATTCAACACCGCCAACATGGACGCCACCCTCAACCTCGGCGGCGACGTGACCGCCAGCGGCAACCTCACCTTTTCCAACGCCGGCTACACCGGCGGCAATCTCAACGTCATCAACCTCACGGCGACCCGCACTTTCAACATCGCCGCCGCCACCGCCACCAGCATCGCGCCCGACCTCGCGGGCGTAGGCGGGCTGACCAAAACCGGCAACGGCACGCTCACGCTCACGGCCCTCAGCAGCGGCAGTTATGCCGGCCCGACGACGGTCAGCGCCGGCACGCTGGCCCTCGCCGGCGGCGCGTCCATCGCGGACACCGGCGCGGTCAGCCTCGCGAATGTGGCCGGCGCCACGCTGCTGCTCGGCGCGGGGGAAACCATCGGCTCGCTCAGCGGCGGCGGGGCCCTCGGCGGCGAGGTCGCGCTCGGCGGCAATACGCTGACCGTCGGCGACGCCACGCCTGTGACGACTTTCGCCGGCACCATCTCCGGTGCCGGCGGGGCTGTGGTAAAACAAGGCTCCGGCGCGCTCAACCTCAACGGCCCGCAAAACTACGGCGCGCTGACCGCGACTGCCGGCGTCACCAATGTCGGCGGCAGCTTCACCAACGGCACCGCGGTCGTCACCGCGAACGCGCCCGTGAATTTCTCCGCGAGCCAGAGCATCGGCTCCCTGAACATCGCTGACGGCGTGACGGTGGTCTTTGGCGACGGTCTGGCGTTTGCGTCCGGGCCGGAAAATTTCAGCGCGGCGGTCGTGCCGGAACCGGGCTCGGCTGCGCTGCTCCTCGGCGGCCTCGCCGCGCTAGGTCTGCGGCGCCGCCGCACGGCGTGATCAGAGCATCCGCTCGACGAAATCGCGGCTCTCGAAGAAGGCGAGGTTTTCCAGTTTCTCGCCGGTGCCGATGAAGCGCGTGGGGATGCCGAGTTCGTTTTGCATGGCGACCACGCAGCCGCCTTTGCCGCTGCCGTCGAGCTTCGTGACGATGACGCCGGTGAGACCGGTGGCGGCGTGAAATTCGCGGGCCTGCTGGAGGGCGTTGCCGCCGGTGGTGGCATCGACCACGAGCAGGGTCTCGTGCGGGGCGGCGGGGTCGGCTTTGGCGAGGACGCGCTTAATTTTCGCGAGTTCGCCCATGAGGTTGACCTTGGTGTGCAGGCGGCCCGCGGTGTCGCAGACGAGGAACTCGATGTTTTTGCGGTCGGCGGCCTGATAGGCCTCATAGCAGAGCGCGGCGGGGTCGGAGTTGTATTGCCCCTTGATGATCTCGAGGCCGAGGCGGTCGGCCCAAATGGTGAGCTGCTCGATGGCGGCGGCGCGAAAGGTATCCGCGGCGGCGAGCATGACGGTGTGGCCTTTGGCTTTGAGAAAGTGGGCGAGCTTGGCCGTGGAGGTGGTTTTGCCGGTGCCGTTGACGCCGACGACGAGGATGACCTTGGTCTTCGACGCCAGCGGGCGCAGCACCACGTTGTCGCGCGGCAGCACTTTCAGAATCTCCTCGCGGGCGACGGCGACGACGCTCTCGGCGGTCATCTTTTCCTCGTGCGCCTGGCAGGCTTTCATGATGCGGGTCATCATGGGCACGCCGAGGTCGGCGCGGATGAGAGCCTCTTCGAGTTCGTCCCAGTCCACCGGACGGCCGGTGAATTTCTGGAGGATGGATTTGAAAAAGCCGAAGGCCATGAAGGGAAAGGATGAGGGATGAAGGATGAATTATGAAGAAGGAGGTCGGCAGCGGGCCTTCATCCCTCATCCCTCATCCTTCATAATTCCTACCCGCGCCGGGCGGCTGAGGTCTTTTTTGATGCGGTCGAGGACGCCATTCACAAACCCGCCGGACTTCTCGCTGCCGAATCTTTTCGCGACCTCGATGGCCTCGTTGATGATGACCACGGGCGCGACATCGAGGCTGTGCAGCAGCTCGTAAATCGCGACGCGCAGGATGTTGCGGTCCACGGCGGCGAGGCGGTGCAGCTCGTAGTTGGCGGTGCATTCCCGGATGCGCGCGTCGATTTCCTCCCGGTGGGAGAGCACGCCCGCCACGAGCTGGTCGGTGAAGGCGCGCGTCTTGGCCGGAGTCGCCGCGCTGCCCGGGGTGGTGCGGAGATCCCAAAAAGCGGCGGGATCGGGAGCCGCCGTCTCGCCATGCAGGTCGAGCTGGTAGAGGTATTGGACGGCGGCCTCGCGTCCTTCGCGTCGTTTGCCCATGGCGGCTAGCGCCCGAAGCGCACTTCGCTGCGCGGCCCGCCCGTCTCGCTGCGCGAGCTGCGGAGGTCGCCGAGCGTTTGCGCCATGCGGGCAGCCACGCGGGCGGCCTCGGTGCCGCGGTTGAGTTCGTCCTCCAGGCAGCGCGCGCGAGCCTGTTCGTCGTTTTTCAAAAGCAAAACCTCGTGGATGACCGGGATGCGGTGCGCCAGCGCGAGCTGCTGCAAGGCGCGCGTGACTTCCCCGCCGATGAGCGCCGCATGCTGCGTCTCCCCCTCGATGATAACGCCGAGCGCGACGATGGCATCCATCCCGCCGCGCGCCGCCACCTCCTGCACCATCAGCGGAATCTCGAAAGCGCCCGGCACCTCATAGACGGTGACGCTGAAACTCGGCGAAATGGCCAGAAACTCCGCGCGGGCATGCTCCACGAGCGCGCGGACGAACTCGGGATGGTACTGCCCCGCGACGATGGCGAACGACCGGCGTTGGCCGACCTGGCGCGGACGGGATGGAAGATTGGCGGACATAAGAGAGCGGGATGGTAGTGAGGGACTCGCGTGGCGCAACGACAGAATCAAAACCCACCCGCATGATGGGCCGCTTTGCGCGCTCGCGAAAACCGGGCACCCCGCGGAGTGCCGCCGCCCGTGGGCACGCCTCCACTCATTCTGCCGCGCGCCAAACAGCCCTGGCATAGGGTGAAATCACAAATCCGACAATCGGTGCTTGTCGCCCGGCGGCGAAAACTACTATTCCTGCGCGCATGAGTTCCAACGAGAGACGATTGCCAGTGATCCGTGCAGCCGTGGCCAACTGGGCCGCAGAGGCGGTGGGCCGCCGCGGGAACCGGATCTGCGCCGGGCGGGTGGCCGCGGCCATAATCTCCGCCGCCGTGGCCTGCCCTGCAGTGTCCCACGCTTTGGAATTGCTTGGCAGTTCCAGGTCCGGTGATTTGTTTGTCATCAATACAACCACGGGGGCTGGAACCTTGGTCGGCACCATGCCCTTTGCCACGACGGAGATCGAATACGACAACCTCGCCAACCGGGCTTGGGCGCAGTTGCCAGACGGCGCGCTTAGCATGCATGAGTTCGACATCTTCTCTGCCGGAGGCATAGGCGGCACCATTGCCAATGGCGCAGCCTTCACGGGCCTCGAGTTTGTTGGACCGACTTTGTATGGGGCTTCGATCAGCGGCGGCGGCGGCAACACCCCTTCCACCCTGCGCATCCTGGACCCGGCTACGGGTAACAGCATCACTATCGGCGCGACCGGCGTGGGTGCCATCTCAGGTCTGGCTTACAACCTCGGCACGATGACGATGTATGGCATCCGCGGGGGCAGCGGCCCGGCCGACCTATTGACGATCAACCTAACCACCGGCGCGGCCACAGTCATTGGCTCGACTGGCATCCAGGCGGGCAGCCTCGAATTCGGAACTGATGGCTTGCTCTATGCCGGAGGCACCGGCACTTCCTCGGGATTGCTTTATCGCATCAATCCGGCCAATGGCGGCAGCACCTTGGTTGGGGCCACCGGCTTCAGCGATGTAACTGGGCTGACGCTGGGCGTGCCAGAACCGGCGAGCGGGCTGTTACTGGGCCTTGGCCTGGCCGGTTTTGGCTGCGCCCGGCAGCGTCGTCGGTCGGTCTTCGCGGGCGTTCCCGAGGCCCGGCTGGCACATTAAGTCTTCACCCCTGCGGCCGAGGGTGGCCAGCAAGCAGCGGTTTCAGCAGTCAAACGATTAACAACAGGATATAGCATGAAAGTTTCACCTCACTCGACGGCCTTGGTTTTGGCGGTTCCAGCAAACCGGTTTCTCGCGGCCTGCGGCCTCGTCCTGCTCAGCTTCGCCGCGCGGCCTTCGGCGCAGGCGGTCACCGAGGATTGGGTGGGGTGGCTGTCCAATGACTGGAATACCAGACAGAATTGGAACCCATTGCAGACCGGCGGGGTTTCGATCAACGACACCGCGACCTTTGGGACGACCGTGGGCAATGGGTCGCCCAATGTCTCAGCGAGCGCCAGCGTGGGAAAAATCCTGTTCAGTTCCGGCGCGGCGGCCTTTGCCATCACGGGCAGCGGCGGAACCACGCTCACCATCGCTTCCCTGGGCGGCCTTGGCCTCGTCAACAACGGCGGCAGCACCCAGACGGTCAGTGTCGCACTGGCTCTCGGTGCGGCGCAGACGTGGCAGGCCGCGGCGGGCGATCTCGCCATAGGTGGCACAGTCAGCCTGGGGGCCAGCCAGACCCTGACTATTGATGGCGCGAGTAACACCAGCCTTAATGGCGTCGTCAGCGGCACCGGGGCCAGCGGGCTGACCAAAACCGGCGCCGGCACCCTGACCCTTGCCGCCGGCAACACCTACGCGGGAGCTACGTCCGTCAACGCCGGCACCTTGCTCCTCGGTGCATCCAATGTGATCAGCAACGCCTCCGACTTGACCCTCGGCGGCGGCACCTTCGGCACGGGCGGTTTCAGCGATACGCTGGGCGCACTGACGCTGACCGCGGACTCGACGATTGATTTCGGCACCGGCCATGTCAGTGAACTTACTTTCACCACCCTCAGCCTCGGCGGTAACCACCTGAACATCTGGAACTGGACGACCACCAATGGCTTCATCCCGGACGGCGGGACGGCGGGTGACGGTGTCCGGGATCGCCTGCTGTTCACCTCACTCGCGACTTTGAGCGGAGCGGAACTGAGCCAGATTCATTTCTTCAGCGGCGCTGGCTCGGGCGCGCTCGGCGAAGGACGGCAGATTTCCTTTGGCGGCAATCAGGAACTCGTTCCCGTGCCGGAGCCCGCGACGATCTTCGGCGCGCTGGCGCTGGTGGGGCTGGTTGGCTGGCGTGAGCGGCGGCGGTTTTACTCCCAGCCCGTGGCGTAGCGCGCTACTCGCGCATTAGTCGCGGAGCCTTTTCGCCAGAGACGCGCGCCGTCTGACCCGAGGGCTACTTCCAAGGCGTTGGCTTTCGCCTTTGTCGCAAACAAATCGCGCGTGCCGGTAATGCTTACGCGAGCAGCGGGCGGAGGACGTGGCCGTGGACGTCGGTGAGGCGGCGGTTGGCGCCGTTGTGGTAAAAGGTCAGCTTCTCGTGATCGAGGCCGAGGAGGTGGAGGACGGTGGCGTAGAAGTCATAGACCGTCGTGACATCGGTGGTGGCGCGGCGGCCCAGTTCGTCGGTCGCGCCGTGGGTGACGCCGCCTTTTATGCCGGCACCCATCATCCAGACGGTGAAGCCGTCGGGGTTGTGATCGCGTCCGCCGGTGCCTTCCTGATGGGTGGGCATGCGGCCAAATTCGGTGGTCCAAAGGACGAGGGTGTCTTCGAGCATGCCGCGCTGTTTGAGGTCGGTGAGGAGCGCGGCGGTGGGCTGGTCGAGGATGGGGCAGTGGCGCTCGTAGTCGGCCTGGAGCGTTTTGTGCGCGTCCCAGTTTAGCAGGCCGTCCACGCCGCTGGCGCGGCTGGCGCAGTAGAGGCTGACGTAGCGCACGCCTCTTTCGAGAAAGCGGCGGGCGAGGAGGCAGTTGCGGGCGTAGGCGGCTTTGAGTTCGTTGGCGTCGGCGGTGCCGTAGAGCTTGTGAACGTGCTCGGGCTCGCGCGAGAGGTCGGCGGTTTCGGGCGCGGCGAGCTGCATGCGGGCGGCGAGTTCGTAAGTGCTCATGCGGGCGCGCAGGTCGCTCTCGCCGGGATGCAGCGCGGCGTGCTGCTCGTCGAGCGCGGCGAGAAAGCGGCGGGTCGCGGCGTCCTCGTCGGCGCTGATGCCGGCGGGGCGCGCGAGATTGCGCAGCGGCTGCTGCGCGGTCATTTGCACGGCCTGATACTGCGCGGGGAGAAAGCCGTTCGACCAGTTTGCCTTCCCGTTTGGCGGCTCGCCGCGGATGTCCTGGATGGCGATGTAAGCCGGCAGGTTTTCATTCAGCGAGCCGAGCGCGTAGCTCGTCCACGCGCCCGCGCTGGGGAAGCCCTCGCGGGTGAAGCCGCAGTTCATAAAGACGCAGCCCGGCCCGTGCGTGTTCGAGCGCGAGGTCATGGAGTGGATGAAGGCGATGTCGTCGGCATGCGCGCCGAGGTGCGGGAGCAGCGACGAGATCATTTTCCCGCTCTGCCCGCACGGCGCGAAGGGCCACGGCGATTTCATCAGGTTGCCGTTTTTGCCCTGGAAGCTGACCTCCGCCGCGCCGGGCATTGGCGTGTCATGGAGTTTTTCCAGCATCGGTTTGTGCTCCCACAGGTCCATGTGCGACGCGCCGCCGGGGCAGAAAATGTGGAGCACCTGCTTCGCGCGCGGCGGGAAGTGCGTGCCGACCGGGGCGGCGAAAAGGTCGCGCTGCAGCAGGCGCGAGAGCGCGACGCCGGTGAGGCCGGTGCCGAGGCTGCTGAGGAAATGGCGGCGGTTGAAATGCAGGGCGTTCATTCGAGTCGGAGCAGTTCGCTGGCATTGAGCAGCCCGCGGCAAAAGGCGCGCGGGCCGTGCTGCGCGAGGAGCGCGGCGGAGCTTTCGATTTCAATCGCGGTCGGTTCGCGCTGGAAGGCGAAGGCGAAGGCGCGGCGGATCGCGGCCTCGTCCGTGCCGCCCATGCGCGCGGCGAGCGCGGCGGCCAAGTCGAGGGTGAACTGGTGATTGAACATGGTCAGCGCTTGCAGCGGCGTGGTCGTGCTGGCGCGGCGGGGCGCAGGAAAGGCGTTGTCTGGCAGATCGAAATCGCTGAGCACATCGACGACCGAGGCGCGCGCGTTTTGGTGATAGACCGCGCGGCGATAAGTCTCCGGGCCGGGCGCATCGAGCGGGTGGTAGGTCGCCACATTGTCCTCCGCGTAGCGGTAGAGCCGGAAGCCGGGGCCGCCCATGCGGAGGTCGAGTTTGCCGGCGACGGCGAGCATGGTGTCGCGCACTTCTTCGGCGCTGAGCCGGCGCGGCGGGAAGCGCCAGAGCAGCCGCGCGTCCTTGTCCGTGCGGGCGGCGTCTTCGCGCGCGGCGCTGCTTTGCCGGTAGGTCTGCGAGAGGAGAATTTCGCGATGCAGCGCCTTGAGTTTCCATCCGTTCGCGATGAGCCGCTGGGCAAGAAAATCGAGCAGCTTGGGATGCGTGGGCTGACTGCCGAGAAAGCCGAAGTCGCTGGGCGTGTCCACGAGGCCCGTGCCGAAGTGGTGCTGCCACACGCGGTTCGCGAGCACGCGCGCGGTGAGCGGGTTGCCCGCGCCGGTGATCCACTGCGCGAGCGCGAGACGGCGCTCACCTTCCGGCGCATCGGCGGGCAGCGCGTAGGGCGCGGTGATGCGGTCGAGTACGGCGAGGCTCGCGGGCACGACGGGTTCGCCGGGCTTCATCGGATCGCCGCCTTTGTGGACGCGCGTCGGTTCCTTCACTGCGCTGAAATTTCCCGCCCACACGCGCGGCAGCGGCGGCACGGCACGGAGTGCGGCTTCAGCTTCGGTGAGCTGGCGCTTGGATTCGTCGAGCTGCGCGGTGTCCTCAGGCGTCGGGGGAGCGTGCGCGGCGCCGGCCTTTTTCAACTCCTCGCGCGCAGCCGCCAGCTCGGCGCGACGTTTCTCCAGCGGCTGCGCGGCGTCGGCGAAACGCTGCTGCTCGGCGGGCGTGGCCACGACGCGCTCGCCGTGCCGCACGCCCTCGAAGGCGGCGCGCAGGCGGTAGTAATCCTCCGTCGGGATCGGATCGAATTTGTGATGGTGGCAGCGCGCGCAGTTGACCGTGAGGCCGAGAAACGCGGAGGCGGTCGCGGTGATGACATCGTCGAGCGTGGCGGCGCGGATGTTGGCCTGCGCGACCACGTCCTGATTGCCCACATTGTCGTACGGCCCGGCGACCAAAAACGCGGTGCCGATCTCCACCGCGGGATCGTCCTTCCCGATCACGTCGCCCGCGAGGTGCTCGGTGATGAAGCGGTCAAACGGCTTGTCCTCATTCAGCGAGCAGATGACGTAGTCGCGAAACGGCCAGGCGTTGTTGGTGATGACATTGCGCTCAAAGCCCGTGCTCTCGCCGAAGCGCACGACATCGAGCCAGTGCCGTCCCCAGTGCTCGCCGTAGTGCGGGCTGGCGAGCAGGCGGTCCACTAGATTTTCGATTTTCGATTTTTGATTTTCGATTGGGTAGGTGCGCGAAAACTCGGCGACTTCCTCGGGCGCTGGCGGGAGGCCGGTGAGGTCGTAGGTCATCCGGCGCATGAGCGTGCGCGGGTCGGCGGGCTCGCTGGGCGTGAGATTTTTTTCGGCGAGCTTCGCGAAGACGAAACGGTCGATGGGATTTTGCGCCCACGCTTCTGGGAGATCGCGCGGTGTCGGCGGCTCGGCGTGGGCGAGCGGTTGCAGGGACCACCACGTCGCCTTGTCCGCGCGCTTGGCCTCCAACGCGCCGTCGCGTGGATCGGGCGCGCCCATTTTCACCCAGGTCACGAAGTCGGCGATGACCGGATCCGGCAGCTTCGGTTTCTTCGGCGGCATGGCCGTGTCGGCGTCCTCGTGCCGCACGGCCTGGATGAGCTGGCTCGCATTCGGCCGGCCGGGGACGATGGCTGGCTCGCCGCTGTCGCCGCCCCGCTGCCAGCCCGCGCGCGAATCGAGCCGGAGGCCGGCCTTCAGCTTTTTCGCCCGCGCGCTGTGGCACTCGTAGCAGTGCTCGACGAGCACGGGCCTGATCTTTTGCTCGAAAAACTGCACCTGCTCCGGCGGCAAGTCCGCCGCCCATGCGCCGCCACCCGCGAGCACGGCCAGTGCGGCGAAAAGGCGGCGCGTCGTGCGCAGAAATTCGGGGGGCGAAAAGGCCATGGGTCTATGGGGTGCGTTCGTCCCGGCCGTGTCCAATCATTTTCAAATCCCGAAACCGCGCGGCCCTTGTTCCTCGCGCGACAAAGCGCGGGCCATCCGTTAAACCGCCCGCGTGCGATCATTCCAGCCCCCGCCTTTTGCCCAGCCGCGCCGCCATGCCGGCGTGCGCGGGGCCATCGTGGCGGGGCTGTTTTTTCTCCTCGCCGGCGCGCTCGCCTTTGGCGTGGGCGATGCCTCGGACGCGGGGAGCGGCGCGGTGCCATTCCCGCGGCCGCTGGCGAGCTATGGCGCGGCGGCCGGCGCGGGGCTGGGGGCCACGCTGTGGCAGCGCGCGGGGACGGAACCGTTCAATTTAGTGGGGACGCTGCTTTTTTTTGGAGCCATCGCGCACACCTTCATGGCCGGCCGGTTCCTGCGGCGCGCGCACCGCTACGCGGGCGAGTATGAGGCGCTGGGCGAACCGGTCACCGGCGCGGAAGGCGCACGGGCGCGGCATCGGCAGCGCGACCGCCTGCAGTTCCGCGCGCAGGCGTTTCATTTTCTGGGCGAGGTGGAGGCGGTCTTCGGCATCTGGGGCGTGCCGCTGGCGCTGGCGATTATTTTTTTCAAAGGGTGGGGGACGATGGTGCAGTATGTGGGCGGTGCCACTTTCGCGGAGCCGGTGTTTGTCACCGTGGTCATGGCCATGGCGGCGTCGCGGCCGGTGCTGCGTTGCGCGGAGGCGTGTCTGGGCCGCGCGGCGGCGGTGGGCGGCGGCGGGCCGGCGGCGTGGTGGCTGGCCATCCTGACGGTGGGGCCGTTGCTCGGTTCGTTCATCACGGAGCCCGCGGCGATGACCATCTGCGCGCTGCTTCTGGGCCGCCGCTTTTACGCCCTGAACCCTGGGGCGGGGCTGCGCTACGCCACGCTCGGCTTGCTCTTTGTGAACATCTCCGTGGGCGGCACGCTCAGCCATTTTGCCGCGCCGCCGGTGGTCATGGTGGCGCACACCTGGAGCTGGGGTTTTGGGTTCATGTTCACGCATTTTGGCTGGAAAGCGGTGGCCGGGATCGCGGCGGCCAACGCGCTTTATTTCCTCCGCTTCCGCCGCGAGCTGCTGGCGCTCACGCCCGCGGGGCCGGACGCGGATGACGACGGCAGCCCGGTGCCGTTCAGCATCACCGCGGTGCATCTCGGCTTCATCGGGTGGACGGTGGCCATGTCGCACTACCCGCCGCTGGTCATCGCGGGGCTGCTGTTTTTTCTCGCGTTCACCGAGGGCACCGAGCGGCATCAGCACGCGCTGAATCTGCGCGGGCCGCTGCTGGTCGGCTTCTTCCTCGCGGCGCTCATCATCCACGGCGGCTGCCAGCAGTGGTGGATCGCGCCGGTGCTCGGCAGCCTCACGCGCTGGCCGCTCATGCTGGGGGCCACGCTGCTCACGGCGGTGAATGACAACGCCGCCATCGCCTATCTCGCGTCGCTGGTGCCGGGGCTTTCGGACGAGCTAAAGTACGCCGTCATGGCGGGCGCGGTCACGGGCGGCGGGCTCACCGTCATCGCCAATGCGCCGAACCCCGCCGGCCAGTCGATCCTTCAGCAGTACTTTGGCGACGGCGGCATCTCGCCGCTGCGCCTCTTCCTCGCCGCGCTCGTGCCGACGCTGATCGTGGGCGCGGCCTTCATGCTGCTGCCGTGAATGGCTCCGACCGCGGGCTTTTTGCGGGCGCCGGAGCCTGGCTTGCGTTCTAAGTGGGCCATGCGCTTTCACGTCTTCGTCATCGGCAAGCCGAAGCTCGCTTTCGCCCGCCTCGGGGTGGAGGAGTACGCGGCGCGGCTGCGGCCTTACGTGCCGGTGGAACTGCACTATTTGAAGGCCGGCACGCAGGTCGGGGAAAGCCTTGCGCTGCTGGAACGGTCGAAGGCGATGTTTCGCATCGTGCTCGATGAGCGGGGGGAAGAGGTGACTTCGCGCGGGCTGGCGCAAAAATTCGCCGACTGGGAGATGCACGGCCCGCGCGATCTCGCGGTGCTCATCGGCGGAGCCGACGGCCACACGGATGCGCTGCGCCAAGCCGCGGGCTGGCGCTGGGCGCTGAGCAAGCTGACGCTCCAGCACGAGATGGCGCTGGTGCTCACCCTCGAACAGCTCTACCGCGCCTGCACGCTGCGGGCGGGGCATCCGTATC
This sequence comes from Chthoniobacter sp., assembly GCA_031424395.1. Lineage (GTDB taxonomy): Bacteria > Verrucomicrobiota > Verrucomicrobiia > Chthoniobacterales > Chthoniobacteraceae > Chthoniobacter. The sequence goes on along the minus strand of JANPHJ010000331.1, from coordinate 2,063 downwards.
ATCGGGATTGAGGGCAAAAGCGGGCGCAGTTGAAAAATCGCTTGGCGCTCCCGCGGGCGGTGTGGCATACAGCGCGGCTCTTTTCCCAAAGACCGGCGGTGGCAGCCCCATGCTGCTCCGCCGATGCACCCGGCCCAGCCGCAAGGGGCGGCGAAGCTTTTCCAACAACCACAACCCCAACCACTCATGGCTACCAAATCCAAACCCACCAAATCCACCAAAGCCCCGAAGTACGTCTATACGTGGGGCAATAACAAGGCCGACGGCGACGGCTCGATGAAGCCGCTGCTCGGCGGCAAAGGCGCGAACCTCGCGGAGATGACCCGCATCGGCCTGCCGGTGCCTCCCGGCTTCACCGTCACCACGGAAGTCTGCACCTACTTTTACGCCAACAAACGGACGTATCCGACGACTTTGCAGAGCGAGATGGAGAAGGGCGTGGCCAACATGGAGAAGATCATGGGCTACAAGTTCGGCGACTCGAAGGGCTTCCCGCTGCTGGTGGCGGTGCGCTCCGGCGCGCGCGACTCGATGCCGGGCATGATGGACACGATCCTCAACCTCGGCCTGAACGACGAAACCGTGCTCGCGCTGGTCAAGGCGACGAACAATGAGCGGTTTGCGTGGGACTGCTACCGCCGCTTTATCCAGATGTATGGTGACGTGGTGATGGGCGTGCAAAAGCGTGAGGGCGAGGATCATGATCCGTTTGAATCCGTGATCGAGCACTACAAGGATGAGAAGTACGGCCAGCACGACCTTGACGATGCGAAGCTCGTGGCCGGCGACTACCAGGCTCTCGTCGCGGCTTTCAAGAAGCTCGTGAAGGAGCGCACGGGCAAAGCTTTCCCGAACAACCCGTGGGACCAGCTCCGCGGCGCGGCGGGCGCGGTTTTCGGCTCGTGGATGAATGACCGGGCGATCGTCTATCGCCGCAAATACAACATCCCGCAGGAGTGGGGCACCGCGGTCAACGTGCAGGCGATGGTCTATGGCAACACCGGCGAGACCTCGGGCAGCGGCGTCGCTTTCACCCGCAATCCCGCGAACGGCGCGAATGAATTTTACGGCGAGTTTTTGATCAACGCGCAAGGCGAGGACGTCGTCGCCGGCGTGCGCACGCCGGAGCCGGTGTCGCAGCTCAAAAAGGAGATGCCGAAGTCCTACGCGGAGCTGATGAAGGTCCGCCAGACGCTCGAAAAGCACTTCAAGGACGTACAGGACGTCGAGTTCACGGTGCAGGAAGGGAAGCTCTTCATGCTTCAGACCCGCAACGGCAAGCGCACCGCGGCGGCGGCGCTGAAGTTCTCGATGGACATGGTGAAAGAGAAGCTCATCGACTGGGAGACGGCGGTGCTGCGCAATCCCGCCGATCAGCTCGACCAGCTCCTCGCGCCGATCTTCGACGTGGCGCAGGTGAAAAAGGCCAAGGCCATCGCCAGCGGGCTCCCGGCCGGCCCGGGCGCAGCTTCGGGCAAGGTTTACCTCAACGCCGACCGCGCCGTCACCGCTGCCGAGCGGGGCGAAAAAGTGCTGCTCGTGCGCAACGAAACATCGCCCGAAGATTTGCGCGGCATGATCGCCGCGGAGGGCATCCTGACGGCGAAAGGCGGCGTCTCCTCGCACGCCGCGCTGGTCGCCCGGCAGATGGGCAAGGTCTGCATCTGCGGCGCGTCCGCTTTGCAGATCGACTACAAGGCCAAGACCGTGACCACCGCCGGCCAGACGTTCCACGAGGGCGACTGGCTCTCCATCGACGGCACGTCTGGCACGGTTTACGCCGGCCAGCTCGCGACGCAGCCGAGTGAGATCATCACCGGCACCATCCACGGCGACAAGGCCGCGCAGAAGACCGAGAAATTCAAAGCCTTCAACCAGCTCATGAAATGGTGCGCGCAAGCCACGCGCATGGATGTCCGCACGAACGCCGACAATCCCGAGCAGACGCAGAACGCGCTGGCCTTCGGTGCGGTGGGCATCGGCCTTACCCGCACCGAGCACATGTTCTTCGAGGGCGACCGCATCGACGCCATGCGCGAGATGATCCTCGCCGACAAGACCGA
>JANPHJ010000330.1:0-3578 GCA_031424395.1 Chthoniobacter sp. | reverse complement strand
AATCTGCGAGACGCTGGCCTCGTGCTGGCTGGAGTTGCCGGTGCCGCGGACGGTGATCGCGGGATAGGTGTCGGTGCGCGATTTCGAGTTGATGAGCAGCGCGTCGCACTCGGTGTTGTTCTTGCAGCCTTTGAGGTGCTTCGGGATGTGGACGAGCCCGCGGTAGGTGGAGCGGCCCGTGCCGACGGAGATGGATTTCGAGACGATGTTCGAGGTCGTTTCATCGGCGGCGTGGATCATTTTCGCGCCGGTGTCCTGATGCTGGCCGTCGCTGGCAAGGGCGATGGAAATGACTTCGCCGCGGGCCTTGCGGCCTTTCAGGACGACGCCGGGATATTTCATCGTGAGACGCGAGCCGATGTTGCAGTCGATCCATTTCACCTCAGCCTCCTCGTGCGCGATGGCGCGCTTGGTCACGAGGTTGAAGACATTCGCCGACCAGTTTTGCACGGTCACGTATTGGATCTTCGCGCCTTTCATGGCGACCAGCTCGACGACGGCGGAATGCAGCGTGGCGGTCTCAAATTTCGGCGCGGTGCAGCCTTCCATGTACATCACCTCGCTGCCTTCGTCGGCGATGATGAGCGTGCGCTCAAACTGGCCGAAGTTTTCCGCGTTTATGCGGAAGTAGGCTTGGAGCGGGTGCTTCACCTTCACGCCCGGCGGCACGTAGATGAACGAGCCGCCGCTAAACACGGCACTGTTCAGCGCGCTGAATTTGTTGTCGCCCGTCGGGATCACTTTGCCGAACCACTTGCGGAAAATCTCCGGGTGTTCGCGCAGCCCTTCGGTCGAATTGCAGAAAATCACGCCCTGCTCGCCGACCGCCGCCTTGATGTTGGAATACACGGCCTCGGAGTCGAACTGCGCCTCAACGCCCGCGAGGAATTTGCGTTCCTGCTCGGGGATGCCGAGCCGGTCGAAAGTACGCTTCACATCGTCCGGCACCTCGTCCCACGAGCGCGTGGGTTGCTGCCCGTTGGCGAGGTAATAGCGGATGTTTTCAAAGACAATGTTCTCCAAATCCTTCGACGCCCAGTGCGTCGGCATGGGCTTCGATTTGAAAATGTCCAGCGCGCGGTGCCGGAATTCGCGAATCCATTCGGCCTCGCCTTTGACCTTCGATATGTAATCGACGGTGTCCTTCGTCAGGCCGGTGCCGGCGTCGAATTTGTGGCTCTCGGGATACGAGAAATCGCCGCGCGTGCGGTCGATGTCGATTTGGTTGTCAGTCGCTGTGCTCATGGTCATGGCCTCCGGGTTACGCGAGCGCGGGCTCGCTAAGTTCGTCTTTAATAAAGTCGTAGCCGCGCTCTTCGAGTTCGAGCGCGAGTTCCTTGCCGCCGCTGCGGACGATGCGCCCCTCGACCATGACATGCACCACGTCGGGCACGATGTAGTCGAGCAGGCGCTGGTAATGCGTGATGAGCAGCACGCCGAGGTTCGGCCCACGCAGCGCGTTCACCCCGGCGCTGACGATGCGCAGCGCGTCGATGTCGAGGCCGCTGTCGGTCTCGTCGAGCACGGCGTAGTCCGGCTTGAGCATGGCCATTTGCAAAATCTCGTTCCGCTTTTTCTCGCCGCCGGAGAAGCCCTCGTTGACCGAGCGCGCAGTGAAAGTGCGGGCGATTTCCAGCTTGTCCATTTCGGCATACATCTGGGCGTAAAACTCCGTCGCCTCGATTTCTTCGCCGTCCGTCTGCCGTGCGTTCAGCGCGGCGCGGAGGAAGTTGGCATTGCTCACGCCGGGGATTTCCATCGGGTATTGAAAGGCGAGAAACAGGCCCTTGCGCGAGCGCTGGTCGGGGCCGAGACCGAGGATGTTTTCGCCGTCGAGCAGCACCTCGCCGCCGGTCACGGTGTAGTCCGGGTGCCCGCCGATGGCCTTGCTCAGCGTGCTCTTGCCCGAGCCGTTCGGCCCCATGACGGCGTGGACTTCGCCCTTCGGAATTTCGAGCGTGAGGCCGCGGATAATCTCCTTGTCGCCGATGCTGACGCGGAGGTTTTTGATCGAGAGTGACTTCATTTCGTTTTGGTGGTGGTAGTGCGCGCCGCGGTCTTCGCGCATTTCGGACAGAGCCCGCGGAAAGAGATTTCGTGGTGGGAAATAGTGACGTTTTCCGGCAGTTCCCAAATATCATGGGCTCGCCGTTTCGCGCGGAGCGGGATGTCGGTCACACCGCCGCAGTCTTCGCAGAAAAGGTGGGCGTGCTCGTCGAGATTCGGGCAGTAGCGCGCGGATTCGCGGTCGTGGTTCACGGTCTTCACCAGCCCGCAGCCGGTCAGCGTTTCGAGGCAGTTGTAGACCGTGGCCAGCGAGATCGACGGCACCTTGCTTTTCACCCGCATGAAGACCTCCACCGCCGTCGGGTGGTCGCGCTTGCCCATGAGCGCGTCATAGACCGCGCGCCGCTGCTCGGTGAAACGGAATCCCTTTTCATGGATCGTCTCATCGTAGGACTTGGGCTCGGGTTTCTTGGTCATCGGAGTCAGCCAATATCCGGGCGGGGCAAAACCATATCAAGAATAATTCTAATTAAGTTTTATCACCACCTAACTGCCGCTGATGGAATCGCGTTGACCCCCAAGGCGCGCCGCCTACTTTTCGGCCCGCAACTTCAACCCTCCACCAAAAAAACCGAAAGGAGCACTGCAGCACTATGGGACTCATGGACTTCATCAAAGGCGAACTCATCGAGATCATCGAATGGACCGACGACTCGCGCGACACGCTGAGCTACCGCTGGCCGGACGACGACAAGGAGATCAAAAACGGCGCGCAGCTCATCGTGCGGGAATCGCAGGTCGCGCAGTTCCTTTACCTGGGCCAGTTCGGCGACACCTTCGGCCCCGGCAAACACACGCTGGTCACGGACAACATGCCGGTGCTGGCCACGCTCAAGGGCTGGAAATACGGCTTCAACACGCCGTTCAAGGCCGACGTGTACTACGTCACGACGCGGCTTTTCACGGGTAACAAATGGGGCACGTCGAACCCGGTGATGATGCGCGACAACGACTTCGGCATCGTGCGGGCGCGGGCCTTTGGCACGTATGATTTCCGCATCACGGACCCGAAGCTGTTTTTGAAAGAAGTGGCCGGCAGCGACCAGCATTTCCGGCTGGACGAATTCGGCGACACCATGCGCTCGCGCATCGTCTCCCTATTCAGCGAGGCGCTGGCGCAGGCGAAAATCCCGGTGCTCGACGTGGCCACGCAGTACAGCGAACTCGGCACGGCGCTGCTGCCGCTGATCAATCCGGTGGTGACGGCGAAATACGGGATCGAGTTCCCGAGTTTCATCGTGGAAAACGTGAGCCTGCCGCCGGAAGTCGAGGCGGCGATCGACAAGCGGTCGTCGATGGCCGCGGTGGGGAATCTGAACGACTACGTGAAATTCCAAATGGCCGAGGGCATGGGCAAGGGCCAGGGCGGCCCCGGTGTCGGCGGCGCGGCTGCGGAAATGGCGATGGGTTTCGCGATGGCGCAGAACATGATGAACCAGCCGGGCGGCATCGCCGGCAGCCAAGCGACGCCCGGCATCTCCGGCCCGCCGCCGGCCGGTGCGCCCGTCGGG
>JANPHJ010000329.1:0-4545 GCA_031424395.1 Chthoniobacter sp. | reverse complement strand
GACTGGCGGGAATCCTTCCCGCCGAAGGGCTCAGCGGTCGGGACGACCGCTGGCCGCACAGATTGAAAATCTGTGCTCCGCCTGCACGCGGCGAAGATGCTTCGACAAGCGCCACCCCACCGCCTACCAACGCCCGCCATGCACCGCGCGCACGACTACCGCTTTCTCATCAGCCGCTGGCGCGCGGTGGCGCGCACGGCGGGCGTGCCGCTGCGCCGGCTGGTGCGGACGGAACAGCACGACCTTTTTTTTCTCCAAACGAAGGCGCTCGGCGCGACCGGGGGCACCTACATCTCGGCGGGCATCCACGGCGATGAACCGGCAGCGACGGAGGGGCTCATCGCCTGGGCGGAAAAAAATGCGCGCCACCTGCGCACGCTGCCGCTGCTGCTGCTGCCGTGCCTGAATCCGTGGGGCCTCGTGAACAACATCCGGCTGAACGAGGACGGACTCGATCTGAACCGGCTCTTTCAGTGCGACGATCAGCCGGTGGTCAGCGCCGTCCGGCGGCTGGTGGCGCCGTATCAGTTCGCCGCGGCACTGATGCTGCATGAGGACTACGACGGCCTGGGGCTCTACCTCTACGAACTCGCGCACGCCCAGCCACCCTGGGGCGAGGCGCTGCTCGCCGCCGCGCGCCGGCATCTGCCCATCGACCCGCGCCCGCGCATCGACGGGCGCAAGGCCGTGGGCGGCATCCATCGGCGGCGCATCGACCGGAAACGTTTCGCCCGCATGGGCTACCCGGAGGCCATTTGGTTTCACCTCGAACACGCGCAACGCTCGCTCACCATCGAGTCGCCGTCGGAGTTTGCGCTGGAACGCCGCGTGGCCGCGCACGTCGCGGTGATCGGGGAGTGCGTGCGGCGGGTGAGCAAAGACGGAGCCAGTTAGGAAACGGCAGATTTCACCGTTCGGCTTGGCCTGCGCCGCAGCGATGTCCTCCGCGAGTTCCGTCAGCAAAAAAAATCCCGCCGCTCTGCTTTTCGCATCCGCCTCCATCTGCCGATCCTGTGGGTCTGGCCGCGTGCAAATTTGCAGACTGGCGCGCGCCTGCTTTCTTGCCGGCCATGCGCCTGCTCCTCCTCGCCTGCCTCGCCGTCTCCACGCTCCGGGCTGCGCCGGTCGAGATCGTGCCGGCAGAGTGGCGCGGGGCGGTGCAGCCGCAGGTGGCGGTGGCGCCTTCGGGGCGGGTCCATGTGGTCTTTGGCAAGGGCGACGCGATCTACCACACGAGTTCGGCGGACGGGCGCGCTTTTTCGGCGCCGGCAAAAGTGGGGGGACTGGAAAAGCTGGCGCTGCGGATGCGGCGCGGCCCGCGGGTCGCGGCCACCGACGGGCGGCTGCTGGTGACGGCCATCTCCCATGCCGATGGCGATCTGCACGCGTGGACTTCCGCGGATGGCGGGCAGACGTGGCGGGCGGGCGCGGCGCTGAACACCGTGCCGAAAGCGGCGCGCGAGGGCCTGCACGCGGTGGCGGGGGACGGCCGCGGCCTGGTGGCCGCGGTGTGGCTCGATCTGCGGAGCGGCGGCGCGGAACTGCGGGGCCGTGTCTCGCACGACGGCGGCGCGACGTGGGGCGCGGACACGGGTATCTACGCGTCGCCGGACGGCCACATCTGCGAGTGCTGCGCGCCGGGCGTGGCCCTCGGCCCGCACGGTGAAATCGCCGCACTGTGGCGCAACTGGCTGGGCGGGGCGCGCGATCTTTGGGCGACGGTGAGCACGGACGGAGGTGCGCATTTTGCCGCGGCGCGCAAGCTGGGCAGCGGCTCGTGGAAACTGACGGGCTGCCCGATGGACGGTGGCGGAGTGGCCGTGGCGGCCGACGGCGGGCTGCACAGCGTATGGCGGCGCGAAAGCAGCGTCTTTGCGGCGCGCGGCCCGGAGGCGGAGACGCTCCTGGCGACGAAGGCTGCGCAGCCGCTGATCGTGCGCAATGGGGAAAAGCTCGCGACCTTTTGGGAGGCGGGCGGGTCGCTCTGGTGGCGCATGGGCGAGGGCGCGGCGGGCAGCGTGGCCGCGCGCGGCCGCATGGCGAGCGCCGCGGCGCTGGGGAGCGGCTTCATGGTGGTGTGGGAGGAAGGGGACGGCGAAGCCGTGCGGCTGATGGCTGAAACTTTGGCGAAGTAGTCGGGCAGAACAGCTCTCGACCCTGGCCGCTCGCGCCCGGTTTGCGGGTGGCGATGTTTTTGCACACGCCCCAAAAATTGTCGCCTTTTGCGCGGAGACCACACGCTTGCCGCTACCGCACACTTCGCTCCGGAACAAAACTTTGCCGCTGCAACCATCGGACAATCCAGTGATGAGCGGCAGCCCGCGGCATCGTCACGCGACTCATTTAGGAAATCCATTCTGCCGTGGCAGACGGCTTGCTAAGAAGCCGCCGCCGACCAAAAAACGGCACCACCTAAACCAACCAAGATAACCATACAAAAATCAACATGACCAAATACAGCATTGCAACAGCGTGTGCGCTCACCCTGGCTACCTTCGGCGTCGTTTCGACGGGCGTAGCCGGCACTGAGACGGCGGGCAAGGAATCCAAGAAGATCGCGGAAACGATCAAGGAACCCTGCATCACCGGCGACATTGGTGTCGCGGTCGTCAGCGAGTACATTTCCCGCGGCGTTGTAAACGAAAACCAAGGTGCCATCGCCCAGCCTTACCTCGACCTCTACTTCAAACTCTACGAAGGCGCCGGGTTCGTGAACAAGGTCTCCCTGAACCTCGGCCTCTGGTCCAGCATCAACTCCAACAAGACCGCCGCGAGTCCCGGCACTGCGCTCGGCGCGTGGTACGAGTTCGACTGGACGACCGGCATCGCCCTCACATTCGCCAAGAACTTCACCCTGACCACCAGCTGGTTTGATTTCGACTTCGTGAGCAGCGGCGGTCGTGCCAGCGGCTTGAACTTCAATCTGGCGTACGACGACACCGATCTCCTCGGAGCCTTTGCGTTGCATCCCCATGTGGCAGTCAATAAGGGCATGATCGGCAATTTCGTCGGCGTCCCCGGCGGCGACCACGGCTGGTACTACGAGGCTGGCATCGCGCCCGGCTTCGTCGTCGGCAAAGGCGGCACTTACCCGCTGGCCGTGACGCTGCCGATTACGGCAGGCTTCGGCCCGGAGACTTACAATGGTGACGACTACGGTTACTTCACCGCAGGCATCAACGCCTCGGTGCCCCTTGCCTTCGTCCCGTCCTGCTACGGCTCCTGGACCTTCTCGAGCGGATTCGCCTACTGGAATCTCGGAAAAAATGCCGCGCAGGCCTCCGCTCCCGCGCTTACGGATGGTTCCCGCGACCAGTTCGTCTTCTCCGGCGCCATCGGCCTGACGTTCTAACTACAGCCTGCGGTTTCTCTGGCGGCTCCGCCGGACCCATGGGTCCGGCGGAGTTCGCGGGCGCCCGGTGCGGCTCCCGAATAACGATTCTTTCATCAGCCTGCTGTCAGGCTGGTCGCTTTCATAAGTCGGACGGCGTTTTCCCCACGATTACATGCCGTCCGGCGGCCCCTGTTTGGCTCCTTCTCCTCGCGAGAACAATGCAGTCAACCAACATCAACCAATACCAATGAATCTACTCAAATCACTCGGCCTCGCGGCGCTCTCGGGCGCGATCGCCCTTACCTCCACGGCGCGGGCGGCGGACGACACGGTCAAAGTCGGCGTCCTCCATTCGCTCAGCGGCACTATGGCCATCTCGGAGACTTCGCTGCGCGACGTCCTCCTGTTCACCTTCGACGAGATCAACCAGAAGGGCGGCGTCATGGGAAAAAAGATCGAGCCTGTCATCGTCGATGGCGCGTCGAACTGGCCGCTCTTCGCCGAGAAAGCCAAGCAACTCCTCTAAGAAGACAAGGTCGCCGTCACCTTCGGCTGCTGGACAAGCGTGTCCCGGAAATCCGTCCTGCCGGTCTTCGAGAAAGACAACGGCCTGCTCTTCTACCCCGTGCAATATGAGGGCGAGGAGCTTTCCAAAAACATCTTCTACACGGCCGAGGCTGTGGGCCAGCAAGCCACGCCCGCCGTGGATTACTTACTCAAGGAAATGGGCAAGAAAAAGTTCTACCTCCTCGGCAGCGACTACGTGTATCCGCAGACCACCAACCTCGTCCTCCTCGAGTATCTCCTTTCGAAAGGCGTCCCGCTGGAAAACATCGGCGGCGGCTTTAAGAAGGAAGGCGATACAATCGTCTCCGCGGGCAAGTACACACCCTTCGGCCACACCGACTACCAACAGATCGTCGCCGAGATCAAGACCTTCGCCGCGGGCGGCAAAGCCTGCATCGTCTCCACGCTGAACGGCGACACCAACGTGCCCTTCTTCAAGGAATACGCCGCCGCCGGCAAGGCGACGGTCATCAGCACGCTGAACGGCGACACCAACGTGCCCTTCTTCAAGGAATTCGCCAACGCCGGCCTCACGTCGGAAAATTGCCCGGTCGTTTCGTTTTCCATCTCGGAAGACGAATTCCGCGGTCTCCCTGCGAAGGCGCTCGTCGGCCATCTCGGCTGCTGGACCTACTTCATGAGCA
>JANPHJ010000328.1:0-13174 GCA_031424395.1 Chthoniobacter sp. | reverse complement strand
ATCGGAATGTCTTGGCGCCCGTGCTCCTGCGGCACGGCGCGCCGGCGGGGAGCCTGGCGAAAATTTTCCCGGACTTTGCGCTGAGCCCGCTCACGCTCTACTAGCGCCCGCGGGCGAACCCCCGAGGGGCTGCATCTGCGGGCGGCGTGGCCGCGTCTAATATGACGTGCTCGCCACTTGCCAACCGTGCAGCTTCACTGCACACTTCGCCGCCTGTGAATCCGCCGCCTCCACCCCCCGCCCCGTCCGCCGAGGCACGCCATCTTTTGCTTCCCGCATGAACGCGGCGAAGGAAGCCGTGCGGGCGCTGGACGTGCAACTGCTGGCTCGCACCGCCGCCGGGGACGAGGCCGCTTTTGCCGCGCTCTACGACCGTTTCGCGCCCGGCCTTTTTTCCATGATCGTGAAAATGACCCATGACGAGAAGGAGGCGGAGGACGTGCTTCAGGAAGGTTTCGCGCATATCTGGCGGCGCGCGGCGGGCTACGATGCGGCGCGCAGCAGTCCTTTCACCTGGGCGGTGATGATCCTGCGCAACAAAGCCATCGACCGGCTGCGGGTGCGGCAGCGGCGGGAGCGGACTTTGGAAAAGGCGACCGTGGAATTTGCGCATTTTGCCGAAGCCGATGAGGTGTCGGCCGGGGAGGCCGGGCGGCGCGATGAGGGCTTGCAGGTGCGGGCGGCGCTGGCGCAGATTCCCGAGGAGCAAAAGTGCGCGGTGGAGCTGGCGTTTTTCGGCGGGCTCACGCACGAGGAGATCGCCGCGCAGCTCGCCACGCCGCTGGGTACTATCAAGGCGCGCATCCGCCGCGGGCTGCTGAAGCTGCGCGAGGTGCTGAAGGAGGTCGCATGATCGACGAAACGCAGCAGGACTTAGCGGCGGAATACGTGCTCGGCGCGCTCGACGCGCGGGCCGCGTCGGCTTTTGAGGCGGAGGTGCAGGCGGACGCCGAGCTGCGCGCTTTTGTGGACGAACTCCGCGCCGCCGCCGCCGCGCTGGCCCACGCCGCTCCGCCCGTCCCGCTGCCGCCCGCGCTGCGCGAACGCGTGCTGGCGGGGGTGCGGGGCGAGGCCAGAGCTGCGCCGGTACAAGGTTCGCAGTCGGCGCCACGCCGCGCCGCGCCGCTCGGCTTACTGCCGTGGGCAGTGGCGGCGGGTTTCGCCCTCACCACGGTGGCGCTGTGGATCGAGCGCGACGGGCTGGCCAAAGACGCGGCGGCCCTGCGTGGCGAGGCGCTCGCGCTGCGCACGCGCGATGCGCTGGCGAAGGTGAAAATCGCCACACTTGCCGCCCAGAACGAGGCCTACGGGAAGGGCGTGGCCGTGGTCGTGTGGGACGCCGAAAAGCAGCAAGGGATCGTGAAGCTTACCAACATCCCGAGCATCGCCGCGGGGCAGGATTACCAGCTCTGGATCATCGACCCGAGGTACCCGCAGCCGGTCAGCGCGGGCGTGGTGCCCGTGGGCGCGGACGGCCTTGCGCGCGTCGCTTTCACGCCCGCCCACCTGATCCGCTCGGCGGAGAAATTCGCCATCAGCATTGAGCGCGCGGGCGGTGCGCCCTCTCCTGCCGGCCCCATCGTGCTGCTTGGAAACTGAGCGCGTGAGCCAGCGTCTCCACGCGCCCGCGCCGGACGCGGGGTCGCCTCGCGGATGAATGGGTGGCTTATTCTCCGGCTGGCCCTCGCGCTGCTCAGCTTCGCCGTTGCGCTCCTCGCGGTCACGCCGGTGCCGACCGTGCCGCTTTTCAAACTCTCCGTCGTCACCACGGAGTTCGGCCACTGGCTCGTCCTGCTGCCGCTGCTGCTCCTCGCGCTGGGCCCGTGGCGGGGGGCGCTCGGGCTGCCAGCGGCGCTTCTGGCCCTCTCGGCCTGCGCGCTGCTGCTGTCGTCCGCGGTGCGGGCCTGGCACGGCGCGCGCACGCTGCGCGGCGAGTTCGACCGCGCCTTTTCTTTGGCGGCAGAGGGACCCACGGCCCCGGCTTTCGCCTGGCGCAGCCTGTGGTTCGCGCCCGCGCCCGTGCCGGTGAAAGTGGAGGTTCGCGAATTCGCCGAGCACGACGGGCAAAAGCTCGCGTTCCATTTTTACCGCAGCGCGGCGCGCGCGCCTGCACCGTGCGTCGTGGTCATTCATGGCGGGGGCTGGGAGGGCGGCTCGCCGGATGAGTTCACGGCTTTCAATCAGCGCCTCGCCCGCCGCGGTTACGCGGTCGCGGCGATCCAGTACCGCTTTGCCCCGCGCTGGCCCTGGCCCGCCCAGCTCGACGACGCCCTCGCCGCCCTCCGCTTTCTGAAAGAGCGCGCGGTCGAATTCGGCATCGACCCGCAGCGCTTCGTCATGCTGGGGCGCTCGGCGGGCGGGCAGATCGCCGCGGCGGTGGCGTATAGCGCGCACGATCCCGCCATCTGCGGCTGTATCGCATTTTACGCGCCGGCGGACATGCACTTCGCCCACGAGTTTGCGCGCGACGATGACATCATCAGCTCCCTCGGCCTCGTCCTCCGCTACATGGGCGATCCGCCCGCCGCCGTCCGCGCAAATTACGACAGCGCCTCCGCCATTCGCCTCGCCGACCACTCCAGCCCGCCCACGCTGCTCCTCCACGGGCGCCGCGATCCGTATGTGTGGTATCTCCAAAGCCAGCGGCTCGCCGCCCGACTGAAGGCACTTGGTGTGCGGCATTTTTTTCTCGACCTGCCGTGGGCCACGCACGGCTTCGACTTCATTCCCGACGGCCCCGGCGGGCAGCTTTCAGCCTACGTAGTCGAGCGCTTTCTCGCGACTGTCACGCAGTGAAAAATCGGGGGCTGGGGGAAGATTTTAGTTGCCATCCCGGCGATTCATTCATACCGTGTGAAAAGTTTATCTCACTAAAAACAAACCATGAAACTGCACAAAGCACAGGCCTTCACACTCATCGAACTGCTCGTCGTGATCTCGATCATTGCGATCCTCGCCGGCATTGCCCTTCCCGTTTTCGGCGAAGTGAAAATCCGTGGCGACCAGACTAAAGCCCTCTCCAATGCCAAACAGATCGGCACCGCCTGCAAGATCTTCGCAACGGACAACAACGGTCTCTACCCGCGTAACACTGACTACCCTCCTGGCTCGGCCGCTACGCCGACCGAGGCCGCCTCGGGTGACAGTTCCAATCTGATTCTTCGAACCCTGATTCCTGACTACCTGCCAGATCGCGGTATTTTCGTGCTGCAAAAATCCGCTTTTTACAGCGCCAGTGCGGTGGGCACCGGGACTGATCCCTTGCCCGCGGGTGCGAATCACTGGGCCTACGTAAGTGGTTTGAATGACACCTCAAACTCCCGCTGGCCGCTGCTAGCCGACGGCTTTGATCCGCAGTCCGCCAGCAGCCCGGCCTATGTGCTCAATGAGTCCAAGCCCGGCGGATTGTGGAAAGGCAAGAAAGCGATCGTCATCCGTTGCGACGGCAGCGGCAATGTCGAAACGCTGCTGTCTAGCAATCACACCATCAAGCGGACCGATGACGACAAGGAGAACGCACTCAAGGGCGACAGCGGCACGACGACCGCTGGCAAAATTCCTTGGTTCGAGACGGGCTCGACTACTAAAATCTACGTGCACAACGCTGCGGTGCCGTAGGCCCGGTCGGTCCAGTCACTTTGCAAGACAACAGGCCCTGGAGAAGTCCGGGGCCTGTTTTTTTGTAGCCGCAGGGCGCGCGGCCTTGGCAGAGGCGCAATGACGTTCACGCGTCCACCTTAGACCGCACTTCGCCGTCGGCGACCCGCGTCACCAGGCGCAGGCCTTTGTGCGCTTCGGCCACGGAGCAGAGCACCGAGCCATCGGGCTTCATGGTGATGCTGTAGCCGCGGGCAAGGGTCGCTTCCGGCGCGAGCAAACGGTGGAGTTCGGCCAAGTGGTGAAAGCGGGTCTGGCGGGTCACCAAGGCGTGCTGAAAACGCGCGTTGAATTGCGCGCGCGCTGCGTCGAGACGCTGGCGGCGCAGGGCCATGAGTTGGTCTGGGCGGTGCTGGCGAAGCGCGGCGAGCAGTGCCGTCGCGCGCTGCCGCATGTTGGCGAGTTCGTCGCGCAGCACGCGGTGCAAGGCCTCGGCAGCGAGGTCGGTGCGCTGCGTCGCCTCGGCCAACCGCTGCTCCGGCTCGCGGAAAAACGCACTGCGCGCCAGGAAGTCCACGCGGCGGCGCTGCGCGCCTGCGGCGGCGATCATCTGTCGCTGCACCTGCACCCGCAAATGCCCCAGACGCCGCGCCAGCTCCGCGCCATCCGGCGCGATCAGCTCCGCCGCCGCGCTTGGCGTGGGCGCGCGCAAATCCGCCGCAAAATCTGCAATCGTGAAATCGATCTCGTGCCCGACCGCGGAAACCACCGGCAGCGCCGACGCCGCGATGGCCCGCGCCACTACCTCCTCATTGAAGGCCCACAAATCCTCCACGCTCCCGCCGCCCCGCGCGATCACGATCACCTCGACCCGCCGCTCCCGCAAAGCGTTCAGCGCCGCCACACCCGCGGCGATTTCTTCCGCGGCTCCGTCGCCCTGCACCCGCGCCGGGCACACCACCACGCGCACCCACGGCGCGCGGCGGGCGAGGATATTCAGCATGTCGCGCAACGCCGCGCCCGTCGGCGAGGTCACGATGCCGATCACCTGCGGAAACGGCGGCAGCGCCCGCTTGCCCGCCGGGTCAAACAAACCCTCCGCCTCCAGCTTCCGCTTCAGCGCCTCAAATTTCGCCTGCAGCAGCCCCGCGCCGCCCGCCTGCACGAGCTGCACATTGAGCTGATACTGCCCGCGCGCCTCGTACACCGTCAGCGCCCCGCGCACCTGCACCTGCATGCCTTCGGCCAGCGCCACCTGCTTCAGCCGCACGCCACCGCGCGCGAACCACACGCACGCGAGCTGCGCCTGTGCATCCTTCAGCGTGAAATACTGATGCCCGCTCGCCTGCTTCCGGTAATTGCTCACCTCGCCCTCCACCCACACCGTCCCGATTTCATCCTCCAAAACCGTCCGCACCGACCGCGTGATTTCGCTCACGGAAAAAACCCGCGGCTCCTCGCGCGCCGGCTCGGGTGTGCCAAAAAGATCGACGCTCATGTGGTGGGCTTTTCCTTTCGATAGGCCCGCGCCAGCAGCGTCACCGGATGCACGATCTCCAGCGCCAGCCCCATCGCGCGCGCCCCGGCTTCGAGCTGCACATTGCAACCCGGGTTAGCCGATGCCACCACGCCCGCGCCCGTCTGCGCGATGTTCGCCAGCTTCCGCGCCAGCAGTTTCTGCGACATCTCCGGCTGCGTGATGTTGTAAATCCCCGCGCTACCGCAGCACCACGTCGCCTCCGCCATCTCCACCAGCCGCAGCCCCGGCACCCGCTCCAGCACTTGCCGCGGAGCCCGCGTGATCTTCTGCCCGTGGCAAAGGTGACACGCCTCGTGGTAGGTGGTGGGAGGTTGGGAGTTGAGAGTTGAGAGTTGAGAGGTGTCGCTGGTTTGCGGAGGCGTGATTCCGATTTCCACCAGCCACTCGTGGACATCCTTCAAGTTCGCCGACCACACCTTTGCTCGCGCCGCGTAGCGCGGATCATCCGCCAGCAGCTCGCCATATTTTTTCAAATGCGAACCGCACCCCGCCGCATTCGTGATGATCGCCTCGACCTCATCGAGATCGAACGCGTCGATATTCCGCCGCGCCATTTCCCGCGCGAGTCCGAGTTCCCCGTTGTGCGCGTGCAGCGAGCCGCAGCAATGCTGCGCGCCCGGCGTCACCACCTCGCAGCCGTTCGCCAGCAGCACATCCACCGTGTCGCGATTGACGTGCGGATACACCAAGTCCTGCACGCACCCCGTCAGCATCCCCACGCGATGCCGCGGCTCGTCCGGAGCTTCCACCCCGCCGATCAGCGCATCCGAAAACTCCCGCTGCACCCGCGGCGTCAGCGGCTCCAGCGCGCGTAGGTCGCGCGGCAGCAGCGCCGTCAGCCGCAGCCGGCGCACCAGCCATTCCGCGCCGCTCGCCTGATACCACCGCAGCACCCGCCCCAGCGCCCGCAGCACCAGCGGCCGCGCGAAGACGAACCGCAGTGCAAATGCGCGCACGAAATCCCGCCGTCCATTTTGCAAAACCCCCGCCTGCTCGATGTCCGCCCGCGCCTCCTCAAACATCCGCGCGTAATCCACGCCCGCCGGGCACGCCGTCTCACACGCCAGACAGCCGAGGCAGAAATACATCTCCTCCCCAAACGCCCGCGTCACCTCGAGATTCCCGTCCGCGATATTCCGCATCAGCGCGATGCGCCCGCGCGGGCTGTTGCGCTCCAGCTTCGTCTCATCGTAGGTCGGGCAAGTGGGCAGACACATCCCGCAGTGCATGCACTGCTGGAGGACCGAGTAGTCGAGATGCGCGAGGTGAAGGGGCTGGTTCGTCACAAAGTTTGCGTGCGACCATGCGGACGACGAGCCCTGCTGGCAAGCCGTGCCCGGCACTCAATGCGACACCTGAAGACGCAGGAAACGGTGCGGGTGCGCGGGGTTCCCGATGTTGAAAACGTCGCGCACTTCCACCGTCTTCAGTCCCGGCCCGGCGCTCTCGCCGCCGTAGTAGCCCGCGCCGGTCGTCGCCGCGCCGAGCACGCTGCTCGCGATGGTCGCCCACGGCCCCGTGAGATCATCCGCCGCCTGCGCTTCGATGGTCACATCATTGCGCGCCGGGTCGCGGGTGAAAATGATACGCAGCCGGTCGCCCTCTGGATAAGCGGGTCGCTCCCCTACTGGCCCGGTGCTAAACGCCGCTGGTGAAAGCACCAGTCCGTATTCCGCGAGGTTGGCATACGCGTCGTTATCCGCGTTGCCGAGGTCGGGCGCGTCGAGGTCATTGAAGTTCGCCAGCTTCCACTGCGAGTAAGCCGCCGAGGCTATGATGACGTTCTCCGCACTCGTCCCGGCGGCGTTGTCGTAGGCGTCGCTGTATTGCAGCACTACGGTGTAGCTGCCATCCGGCAGCGCCGTCGGCCCGTTCACCCCGGCCACTGCCGTCGAGCCATCGAGGGCGAGCGCGTTGAGCGTGAAGGTGCGCAGCCCCGCGGTGCCCTGCGGGTCGGTCAGCACCACTTGCGTTATCACCGCGCCGACGAAGGTCAGCGTCACCGTGCCCGGTTTCGCCGTTTCCGGCAGCGAGTACTGCACCGCGATTCCCGGCCCGTGGGTACTCCCCGCGGCCGGAGAATTCAGTGGCGGCGGCAGCGCGGTGTAATCGAACCCGAAGTCCGTCGCGGTCGCCGTGGCTGGAGCATTGCCCGCATCCTGATAACTGAGAGTCACCAAGTAGCGTCCCTCCGGTAGCGGCACTGCGGCGGCGATCTTTGGCGAGGATGTTGGATCCGTCGGATACACGATGAACGAGTGCGCGCCGCCGCCGGCCTCCGTGTCATCCAAGGTCCAGACCCGCGGCGTTATCCCATCGTCGAAAGTCAGCCGCACCGCTCCTGGCTGGGCCTTTTCCGGCAGCGTGTAATCGAGCATTATGGCTAGGCCTGTGGTCGCGTGCGCTGACGGATAGGTCAGCACGGGCGCCTGCGTCACTGTATCAATGATCACATTGAGCGCCTGCGCCGACACCGCCTCCGGATTGCCCAGAGCATCGCGGTAAGCCAGCTCTACACGATACGCCCCATCCGCAATCGGCCCGCCGGACGCCACCAACGGAGCCGTCGTCGGCATCGCCGGATCGAGCGCAAAGCTGTGCGTCCCGGCGCTTTCGCCCACGGCCCCGAGCGACAGCTCCGCGACCAGCAGATTGCCCGCGTTGCGATAACGCAGCTTCACCGATCCCGGCTGCGCCGCCTCGGGCAGATTGAAAGTCACAGTCGAGCCGGTCTTCTGCGTCAGCCCGGAATAGGGCAGCGTCAGCAGCGGCGGCTGCGTAGTGGTGGCGTCGGGAAAGGACACGATCATTTCCACGAGGCCGGAGGAGCCGCTGGCTGTCCGCGCCCGCGCCCGGAGGAGCCCCGTCGGCGGCAGGCTCACGCCCGTTTTTTGCCAACCGCCCGCGATCCGTGCACCCGCGCCGAGCGGCGTCCACGTCAGCCCGCCATTCGTGCTCACGGCAAAGCTCACGGCCTGCGTCTCTGGCGCGGTGCCGCCGCGCAGCCATTGCACCTGGCTCGTGCCGGCCATCGTGAGGCTCCCCGTGGCCGCGTCATTTTCCAACCGACCCAGCCGCGTCGGTGGAGCCCCGATATAGCCGGCGGCGGCGAGCACGCGGCCATCCGCTTGCAGCGCGAGGTCGCTGACGTCGTAGGTCGCGGGGGCAAAGACGGGATCCAGCGTGCCATTGGGAGTCAGCCGCGCGCAGAATTGGCGCAAGGTTCCGCCCACGAGATTGAAGTGTCCGCCCATGACGATTCCGCCATTGGCCTGGACCGCCACGGCCCGCACGTTGGGATAGGGATCGAAAAAGTTATTGCTGACATCGGGGTCGAAGCCGCCGTCCAGCGCGCCGCTGGCCTCGAGACGGGCCACGCAGTGCCGCGTCTGCCCGTTCACGCTGCGAAAAAATCCGCCGATTAAAATCCGCCCGTCCGACTGCACGGACACGGCCTGCACGGCACCATCGTAATTGCCGTAGATGCCCGCAATCGGACCGGCATCGAACGCCGTGTCGAGCGTCCCATCCCCATTCAGCCGGGCTAGGTTCACGCGCGTCTGGCCACGGACACTTGCGAAGTAGCCGCCAATTAAAATCCGGCCGTCTTCCTGCACTGCTACGACCTCGACCGGCTGGTTAATGTCGCCGCCAATCGGCACCACGAAGCCCGCATCCAGCGTGCCATTGGGGAGAATCCGCGCCACATTAGTCCGCGGCTGCCCGGCCACTTGGGTAAAGCCGCCGGCCACCAGAATGCTGCCGTCGGGTTGCAGCGCCAGCGCGTTCACGTCGCCATCCACAGCGACATCGAAAGTAGTGTCCAGCATCCCGTCGGGCAGCAGCCGCGCGAGGTGCTGCCGGGCCACGCCACCCATACTCTCGAAAACTCCGCCGACGACGATTTTCCCGTCATCCTGCACCGCGAGAGCGCGGACGAATCCATTGTTGTTGAGCTGCGCATCGAAAGCCGCATCCAGCGAGCCGTCCGTCTGCAGCCGCGCGAGATGATTGCGGTAAGTCGGGCTGCCGGAGTCGAGGAAGTAGGTGAAAATCCCGCCGATCAGGATTTTGCCATCCGGCTGCACGGCGACGGCGTTCACCGAATCTCCCACGGTGCTCACAAACCCGGAGTCCACATCGCCCGGAGCGGTGTGGGCGAAAGGAGCAAGCTGGAGGAGAAACGCGAGCGCGGACGCCAAATGGAGGAGGCAGCGGGCGGGCATGGGAGAGCGGAAATTCATGGGGTGTGGTGGCCCGGCGCTGGGAGAGAAAACAGGTTGGAGCCAAGCCGCAGTTTGGAACTTCGTCAACGCGGGTTTCCTTTGTCTCCGCACGGCCCGCTGACTACACGGGGTCAAAGATTTTTCCCGGATTCAAAATGCCATTGGGATCGAGCGTGCATTTTAGCTGGCGCAGGAGGCCGAGGCTGGCGTCGCCGAGTTGTTGGGGGAGGAAGGTTTTCTTGGCGAGGCCGACGCCGTGTTCGCCGGTGATAGTGCCGCCGAGGGCGAGGGCGTAGTCGAAGATTTCGTGCATGGCGGTTTCCACGCGGTGCATTTCGTCGAGGTTGCGCTCGTCGGTGAGGAAGGTCGGGTGCAGATTGCCGTCGCCCATGTGGCCGAACGTGCCGATGCGGAGCTGGTGGCGCGCGCCGACCTGCTGGATGAAGCGGATCATTTTCGTCAGCTCGCTGCGGGGGACGGTGGCGTCTTCGAGGATGGTGGTGGGGGCCACGCGGGCGAGGGCGGAAAAGGCGGAGCGGCGGGCGGTGGCGAGGCGCGCGGCTTCCTCGGCGGTGGCGGCGACCTGCACGTTGAGCGCGCCGGAGGCGCGGGCGATGCGTTCCATTTCCCGCGCCTGCTCCTCGACTACGGCGGGGTGGCCGTCGGTCTCCATGAGCAGGATGGCCTCGGCGTCGAGCGGGAGGCCGATTTTCGCGAAGTCCTCCACGCATTTGATCGTGATGCGGTCGAGGAACTCCAGCGTGCAGGGGATGATCTTCGCCGCGATGATCGCCGACACGGTATCCGCCGCGGCGTCCATCTGCGCGAAGGTCGCGAGCAGGGTTTTTTTCGCGGCGGGCTTCGGCACGAGCTTGAGCAAAACTTTCGTGATGATCCCGAGCGTGCCCTCGCTGCCGATGAAGACGTCCTTCATCGAATAGCCGGCCACGTCTTTCACGCACTTGTTGCCGAGCTGCACGATGTCGCCGCTGGCGAGCACGACCTCCAGGCCCATCACGTAATCGCGCGTGACGCCGTACTTCAGCCCGCGCAGGCCGCCGGAGTTTTCGGCGACGTTGCCGCCGATGGTGGAAACCTTCATCGAGCCGGGATCGGGCGGGTAGAGCAGGCCGACGGCGTCTGCCGCTTCCGCGATCTTCTGCGTGATCGCGCCGGCTTCGGCGTGCGCGGTGAGGTTGCGCTCGTCCACTTCGAGGATGCGATCCATCCGCACCAGGCACAGCACGATGGCGTCCGCCGTCGGCACGCTGCCACCGCTCAAGCCAGTGCCCGAGCCGCGCGAGACGACGGGCACGCGCTCCCGCGCCGCGTAACGCACGATGGCCGCGACTTCCTCCACGGTCTCGGGCAGCACGACGATGCCAGCTTCGCCGCGCAGCGCGGCGGTGCCGTCGAAGCCATACGTGAGCAAATCCTCGCGCGCCGTGAGCACGCGCGCTGGAGCGAGGATGAGGGTGAGAGCGGCGGCGTGCGGGCTCACAGCTTTTCGTAAAAGCGCAGCGCCTCGATGGGGCTGCCGAATTCGCGCAGCGGATACAGCCCCTTCGCCGCGCCCGCGCCGGGATCGCGCGTGAGGTAGTCGAAGCCGTCCTTCCCCGCGATGACCACGAAATGCGTGATGCCCGACGGCAGTCGCAGCCGTACGATGACGGGATTGCCGCGCGCGAGATTCGCGTCGATCAGCTCGTAGGACGGCAGGTCCTCGTAGGCGTGGCGCACATGGCCCGCGCCGAGTTCCGCGGCTTTTTCCCAATACATCCAGCCGCGCTCGGTAAAGCCGTCGTTGGTTTTCAAATACGCGTTGAGCCGCTGCGGGTCGGTGTCGATGCCGTAGCTGGCGAGCACCATCGCCGCGGAGGCGACGGCGCAGCCCTCCGCGCCGAGCGTGTTTTCCGTCGGCCCGAGGAGGTCGCCGCGCCAGCGCTCATCGCCTTGGCGGAAGGACGGCACAGGCAGCTCCACGCGGTGAAAAAAGTAGCGCCCGCCGTGCGGCACGAGCTGGCCCTTTTGCGCCCACACACCCTGCAAATGCGCGAAGCCGATGAGCGCGGCGAAGGTGGCGAACAGGATGACGAGCAGCGCCCACTGCCCGGTGCGATAGACGAAATGGTGACGAGTCATGCGCAGTGTCTTGCCGAAAATCAGGCCGCGCCGCCGAACAAAATCTTTCCCGCGCGCCCGCTCTGTGCCGCGTGGGCGAGCGCGGCGGCGGCCTCGGCGAGCGGGTAGCTGCGCTCGACCGGCGCGTGCAGCACGCCGCTTTGCGCGAGGGCGAAAAGCTCGGCGAACTGGGCGGCGACCGCGGCGGGCGGGGCGGTGCGGTACCACTGCGAAATCCAAAAGCCGCGCCAGCGGAGGTCTTGGAAAATGAGCAGGCCGTTCGGGATGCGCAGCGGCTGGCGGCCCATGGCGCCGTAGGTCACGATGGTGCCGCCGGGCGCGAGGGCTTTGGCGAGTCGCAGCGCGCTGTCGCCGCCGACGGCGTTGAGCGCGAGGTGAATGGGCGCGCCGCCGGTGGCGGCGGAAATTTGCTCCGGCAGTTCGTCGCTTTCGAGCAGTACGGCGTCCGCGCCCGCGGCCTTTAGTTCGTCGATCAGCTCGGCGCGCCGCACCACGTTCACCGTGCGCCAGCCGTGCTCGCGCGCGAGCTGAATCACGGCCCGCCCAACCGCGGAGTTCGCGGCGTTTTGCAAAATCCAATCGCCGGTTTTCAACTCCGTGAAATCACGCAGCATGCGCAGCGCCGTCGCCGGATTGATGCGCAGCATGGCCGCCTGTTCCGGGGCGATGTCCGCCGGCAGCGCCACGAGGCTTTCCGCCTTCACCACGCCCGCCTCGCGCCAGCTCCCGTAGCCGTGCGGCAGCAGCACGCGGTCACCCGCGCGCACGCTTTTTACATCCGCGCCGATCTCCACCACCACGCCCGCGCCCTCCACGCCGGGGACGGCGGGCAGGGGAGGGCGGATGGGATATTTCCCCTCGATCACATTCAGGTCCGCGGGATTGATCGGCGCGGCGAGCAGCCGCACCAGCGCCTCGTCCGCGCCCGGTTCGGCGACGTCGATTTCCTCCGCGTGCGCGACTTCCTCCGGCACCCCGTGCGCGTGGAAAACAATGGCCATGACTTTCGATTTCATGCCCCTACGATGCCGCGCCGTGGCCGATCCGACAAAACCAATCAGCGACCTCACCGCCGACGTCCGCCGCGCCCGCGGCTACGGCGCGGGCGCCCGGCTCGCGCTCGTCGGCGTGGCCGTGAATTTTCTCCTCGCCCTCGTCAAAATCACCGCCGGCGTCCTCGGCAACTGCTACGCGCTCATCGCCGACGGCATCGAGTCCACGCTCGATATTTTCGGCTCCCTCGCCATCTGGTTCGGGCTGAAAGTCGCCGCCGCGCCGCCGGACGACGAGCACCCCTACGGTCACGGCAAAGCCGAGCCGCTCGCCTCCGTCGTCGTCGCTTTCGCCGTGCTCCTCGCCGCCATCGGCCTCGCCATGGAGAGCGTGCGCGAGATCATCACCCCGCACCATGCGCCCGCGCCTTTCACCCTCGCCGTGCTGGTCGCGGTCATCGTGGTGAAAGAGACGCTTTTTCGCAAAGTCTCCACTGCCGCCGGGCAGCTCGGCAGCAGCGCGGTGCGGACCGAGGCGTGGCATCACCGCTCGGATGCCATCACTTCGGCGGGCGCATTTGTCGGCATTTCCATCGCGCTCCTCGGCGGGCCGGGCTGGGAGCAGGCGGACGATTGGGCGGCGCTTTTTACGTGCGGCATCATCGGCTTCAACGGCT